>JAMLGR010000015.1 GCA_023957775.1 Fimbriimonadaceae bacterium
GGGCGTGGCACCCCCAAAGGGGCTACCAGCTACCCCCGCCTCCTCCGCCGCCCCCCCCCCCGGACGATCCACCACCGCTGAATCCCCCGCCACCGCCGCTCCAGCCGCCGCCAAACCCGGAATCGCCCGAGCTGAAGCCGGACCCTGAGCCGTAGGAGGTGACCGGCGCGATGGCCGACGACCACGTATCTTGGAACGTGGTCAAGTCGCTCATCAGCGTCGCCGTCCAGTAGCCGTCGTAGGGGCCGACGTACCAGCCGGGTTGGCGCAGCCCGATTCCGTCGAACGCCCGCGTCCACACGTCCACGAGACCGAACGCGATCGCGAACGGGAGGAGCTCCTCGAAGAGCGCCTGATCGGGAACACGATCGACCAAGTAGTTCAACTCTTTCTTGTGGGCTCTCGCGATGAACTCCTCCAGCCCGCGGAGGGCGTGTCGGACCTTGGCGCCTTCGGGCGTCAACAGGTCCGTTCGAACCACGGCGATGAACCCGACAACCACGGCCGCCGCCAGTCCAAGAAGGACGGGCAAGCCCGCAAACAAGAAGCCCGCCGACGCCGCCACGAAGAGGACCAGGCAGAGCACGATGCACCCACAGCCCTCGGTGCGGTTGGCCCGCGCCCATCCTCGCGCTGCCATCTCTCGTCCCGCGCCGTTGTTCAGATCGCGGTACGACTCGGCAAACGCCCCCTCGAGCAGATCCGCCGTCACGATCGGGCCGAAGGGCTCCAGAGCCTCGAACAGCCGCCGGTCCGAAGGGGTCAGGTTCTTCGCGCCCTCCAAACTGCCCACTTCGAACTGGATGCCCTCGTCGGCGTGGATCAGCCGTCCGGCGCCCTTCTGGGCGAGTCCCACGATGGCCCCGACGATATCGCCGGGATCCACCTTCCCATCCATCAGGTACCCCGCCTCGATGGGGCCAACCCCCTCCGGCGCTTCGTATCGCACGACGAGAGGTCCCGGGTTGCGCTTGAAGTGGTCCTTGTACAGCCACCAGAAGAGTCCCGCAGGGATCAAAGGGATCACAAAGCCAAGCGGATTGGAGGGCAATCGCTCGTACGGAAGGGGGTCGGGGGTGGGGATGAACCCGGCGGGGTCCGAGGTGTCGCCCCCCTGCCCTTCAGGATGGGACGACGGAGGGGGTGGGGCTTCGAAGGCCTCGAGCGGGAGGCCCAGCACGAGCGTCGCGCCCTCGTGCGGCTGGAGCGTGCGTTTGATGCGGACCCGAAGCGTGGTGGGCGATGGGTAGCTGAGGTCGACCAGCGGTGCGTTGCCGACGAACTTGCCGCCTCGTTCGAGTTCCCCGCCGTCCCGAGAACCGCGCGCGCCCACAAGGACTCGGGCGCGCACGGAGCCCTCCACCTTGGGAAACCCGACGTCGACGGTCGCTTGGCGAATCGACGTCGGCCAATCTGTGGGGAGGACGTTCCAGAACAGCTCGTCGTGCGGACCGATGTTCGCGTCGGTTTCGAAGCGGGTGAGGGCACCTTGGACGCGGTAACGGATGCGGTACGACACGCGCCCGCTTTCCCACCGGTTGGCATCTCCGATCCGAAGGGCCCAGTCCCCGCCCTGATTCGACTGCTGAGCCGGAACCGGAGCCCAACTCCCTCCGCGTTTCAACTCGGTGGAGAGGAGGTCGTATCGGACCTCGCGCACCCTCCCACCGCCTTGCGTGCGGAAGGGGATGTTTCGAAGCAACCCGTGCTGCCGCTCGAGGAACCGCACCGATATCGTCTCCTCGATCTCGACCGTCCGGTCGCGAAGGAGCTGGTACGAGGAGTGGAAGCTCTCGGTTTCGAACTTGGCGCCCAGCGACAAGGCCGCGAGCGAGAGGGCCACAAGCAGGCAAGCGACACGCACCCAGAAGGTACGAAGGCCGGGCCCCGCAGGATGCACCCCCCGTATGCCCCCGTTCATTGCGGGTGCTCTGCCGCACGCCCGTCAAGCGGGCGTGGCACCCGCCCCCCCTTTTGCGCCCTTAGCGTTCCTTGCGTGTGCTCTGCCGCACGCCCGTCGAGCGGGCGTGGCACCCGCCCCCCCCTTTTGCGCCCTTAGCGTTCTTTGCGTGTGCTCTGCCGCACGCCCGTCGAGCGGGCGTGGCACCCGCCCCCCCTTTGCGCCCTTAGCGTTCTTTGCGTGAAACTCTCCCCCTTGCGCCCTTAGCGTTCTTTGCGTGAAACTCCCCCTCCCCCGCGCCTCAGCGTGTGCGTGAAACCTCGACGGCCCACCCATGGCCCCGGTCGTCCCAGTTCGTCACGGTTCCTTCGGACCGCGTGCGCGCCAACGCCTCGAGATCCAGTTCCGCAAAGGCGATCTCCTCGCGATGGGCGTGCGTGGCCGCCAAGACACCGTCGGCCGGGAACGGAGGGTGGTTCGGCGCGACGATCGCAGCGCTGCCGTACGTCGAAGGAACCGGCTCGCGGCCAAGCGATCCCACGAGCGCGGCGTGGAGGACGAACACGTGGTTCTCGAGCGCCCTCGCATGCGCGGCTTGCCGCACGCGGTGGTATCCGTGCTTCGTTTCCGTGAACGAGGGCGCCGCGACAACCCTGGCCCCGTGCTCGGCAAGAGCCCGCACCGAGCCTGGAAACTCGAGGTCGTAGCAGATCGCGACTCCGAGGCCAAGCTCCGGGTTCGTGCGCAGGATCTGCCCGGGAACCAACCCCCACACGTCCCGCTCGTATCGGGTGAGGAGGTTCTTGGGGTGGCGTGAGCTGCCGTTCGGCGAGGCGGTCACGCAGACGTTCTCGACGCCGCCCGCCCCTTTCGCAAAGTGCGAGCCGCCCACCAGCGTGATTCCGTGGCTCCTGGCGAGCGTTTGAATCCACGCTTCGAGGAGGGGCGCGTACTCGGCCAGCGCGTTCGGGACGTTGCCCTCCGCCACCTCTCCAAGGGCCCCGAGCAGTTCCAGGACGAACAGCTCCGGCAGGACCACCAGTTGCGTCTCCCCCACGCAGGCGGCCTCCACGCACTCGCGCAAATGGTCGGCGAACTCGGTCTCCGTCCGTATCCTCCGCAGCCTCCAGGCCACGGCCGCAACCCTCAAACCCACGAACCGCAGTCTACTGGTCCGGCGAAGGCCCGGCGGGGGAGTGGCACGCAAGGAACGCAAAGAACGCTAAGTGCCCGCGGCGCAAGCTGCACCCCTGCGCAAATCCCTTGCGCCCTTGGCGTTCCTTGCGTGAAACCTACGATCCCCTTGCGGTCTTGGCGTTCCTTGCGTGAAACCCGCGAATCCCTTGCGCCCTTGGCGTTCCTTGCGTGAAACCCGCGAATCCCTTGCGCCCTTGGCGTTCCTTGCGTGAAACCCGCAAATCCCTTGCGCCCTTGGCGTTCCTTGCGTGAAACCCGCGGGCCCACGAGACGTTTCACTCACATGAAGTGGGTTCTTGCGATCGCAGCGGCGGCCTCGATGACGGCCGCGTCGGGCCAGCAGCTTCCGCGCCGGACACCGGTGCCCGTCCGCCTGCAGATCCTGCACGCCGACCCCTGGTTCGTGAAGGGCATGCTCGAGGGCCAGCAATTGGTCTCGCCCGAACTCAGCTCGATCTTCGGCTTCATGGGCTTTCCCGAGGGCACCGGCAACGCGATCAACAGCCTCTTTTCGGGCGGCAAGCTGATCGTGAACCCCACGGACAACAGCCTGTGGTTCTTCCCCGACTGGGATCGACGGAGTTAGGCCTTGGGCCTTGGGCCTGCGGTGTCGGGTCCCTTCTGGGCGGCGCTTTCCAGTATGCTCATCGGCATGGTACGAACCGTCTTTCTGGCGCTGAGCGCTGTGATCTTTCTTGCCGGCTGTGGATCGGGGTCCGACAACGCCCCTGCTCCCGACACCTCAACGACTCCGAACGAAACGAGCGCGGCGGCTCCGGCCCCCGAGGGCGGGGCCACCATGGCTTCGTACGCGGAGGTGCAGGCGATCTTCGACAAGAGCTGCGTCCAGTGCCACGGCGCGGGCTCGCCCAAGGAGGGCATCGATCTGCGCTCCTACGAGTCCGTGATGAAGGGTGGCGATGAGGGCCCGGTCGTTGTGGCCGGGGACCCCTCCGGAAGCCTGCTCGTCAAGGCCTTGCGCGGCAATGGCGCCAAGCAGATGCCGTTCATGCAGTCCGCGCTCCCCGAAGAGGAGATCGCAAAGGTCGAAGCTTGGATCAAGGACGGAGCGAAGCAGTAAGGGTTCGTTTGTCGTTTGTCGTTTGTCGTTTGTCGGGGTCGGGGTGGAACGGGATCCGCCCCGACCCTGTTCTTTGAGGCATGGCCTCCGAAAAGACCGACTCCAAGAATCGGATTCGGCGTTGGGCGTTGGGAGTGCTGCTCGTTTGCCTCCTTGCCTACGGGCTTGAGACATTCGTTGCCGAAGATGCCTGGGGCTCGATGTGGGTCCTCCACCTCCCCCAAGTGCTCTTCTTCGTGCCCGCGGGGATCGTCGGTCTCCTCGCTTGGCGTGCCCGAGACCTGTCTGCGGTAGGGATTTCGATCGGCGCGACCACGGTCGCCCTCCACCTTTGTGCGCCCTGCTGGCGGGGCCTGCTTCCCTGCGACGCGACGCGCGAGCGCTCGGCAGCCGTCAAGGTGGTCACGTTCAACGTCCAGCACGATCACGGGGGCGCCGAACGGATCGCAGCCCTACTCCGGAAGGAAGCTCCCGATGTCGTCGCGTTCGAGGAGGCGTCCTTTCTCGGCGACCGCAGCTCCGAATCGAAGCTCGTCGTCGACGCTTTGCCCGGGTTCCACTGGTACCGCGTGGCCAACCAGGCGATCGCCTCCCGGTGGCCCCTCGGCAGGCGCTGGGTGTCCGAATTCAAAGTGCCCACCCACACGTGGGCGATCTTCGCCGAAGTCCTTCGGGACGGGCGACCCGATCAGCCTTTGTTGGTGGGGGCGGTCCATCTCAATCCGTTGAACTGGGACCGGTTTCTTTCGCCTGAAATCGGCAAACTGCCCGAGCATCTTCGAACCACGGCGCGCATCCGGGAGCGCCAGGCCGAAGAGCTCGTTCGGGAGCTGGCCAAGGTGGACGCCGACGTGCCCGTCGTCCTTTGCGGAGACTTCAACGGCCCTCCCCGAGGGGTGGTTTACAGCACACTGACCCGGGGCCTCCGCGACGCGTTCCGACAAGCAGGGGTCGGCATGGGATGGACCATCCCGTCGGTGTGCCCGGTCACGCGTCTCGACTACGTGTACGTCCGCCCGTCCAGCACGGTCCTAAGCGCCCGCGTCCTTGGCAATGCCGGTTCCGACCACCGCCCCCTGATGGCCGAGCTCATCCCCTAACCACAAACCACAAACCACGATTCCCCCCTAGCTGCACCCCGACGTTTCGCCGCACGTGTTGCACTTGAGGCACACGCCGTTGCGCACGAGCGTGAACGCGCCGCAGTTGCCGCACGGGTCGCCTTCGTAGCCCTTCATCTTCGCCTCGCGGATCTGGTCCGCGAGCAACGAGGGCGGGACGACCGCCCGCGTCGCCGCCACGCCGGCCGGCGATCCGACGCGCGTGCCGGGCGTGTCGAGCTGGTACGTGGGGCTGCCCACGGCCTTGGAGTTGCCTTCGAACGGAAGCGTGTCCTGGATGGTGCCCACCGCGAAACCCGCGGCCTCGTGGTCCTCAGTGGCGCTGCCGGGCGCCGTGCCTTCGAACGTGCCTTGGTCCTCCTCCTCCTCGTAGTCGGGGAGTTGGGAAGGCGTGCCCACGGCGTCGCCTCGAAGGTCCTCGGGCTTGACCTGCACGAGGTCCGTGCGGCCCAGATACGAGAGCGCGAGTTCCCGGAACAGGAAGTCGATCACCGACGTGCTCATCTTGATGTTGTCGTGGCCCTGCACCGAACCGTTGGGCTCGAACCGGGTGAACACGAACGCGTCGACGAACTCCTCGAGCGGCACGCCGTACTGAAGCCCCAAGGAGATCGCGATCGCAAAGCAGTTCATCAGCGAGCGGAACGCCGCGCCCTCGCGGTGCATGTCGACGAAGATCTCTCCGAGCGAGCCGTCTTCGAACTCGCCGGTGCGCAGGTACACCTTGTGCCCACCCACACGCGCCTTCTGCGTGTACCCGCGCCTTCGGTTCGGCATGAGCCGCCGTTTCGCGATGTAGCGGTACACCAGCTTCTGCGCGGTCTGCATCACCTCGTTTTCGACCGCCGGCTCCTCATCGCCCAGCGACGCCTCGAGGATGGCCGCCGCCGCCTCGTCGCTCGACGCGTTGAGGGGCTGGCTCAGCTTGCTGCCGTCCCGGTACAGCGCGTTGGCCTTGAGGCCGAGCTTCCACGAGAGGGTGTAGGCATCGTCGATCGCCTGGATCGACGCGTCGCCCGGCAGGTTGATCGTCTTGCTGATCGCGCCAGAAAGGAACGGCTGCACCGCGGCCATCATGCGGATGTGCCCCTCGGCCGAGATGAAGCGCCGGCCCTTGCTGCCGCACTTGTTCGCACAGTCGAACACCGGCAGGTGCTCGGCCTTGAGGTGCGGCGCGCCTTCGATCGTCATCGTGCCGCACACGTACTCGTTGGCGGCCTCGACCTGCGCCTTGGTGAAACCGAGCCGCCCCAGGAGGTCGAACGACCAGTCGTTCATCTCCGCGTCGGTGATCCCGAGCACGTCCCGGCAGAAGGCCTCGCCGATCGTGAACTTGTTGAACACGAATTTGAGCTCGAACGCGTTCTCAAGCCCCTGCTCCAGCCGCTCGATGATCTCCGGCGTGAAGCCCTTGGCCGCCAACGACTTCTCGTTGATGTGCGGCGCGCCGGCAAAGGTCTTGTGCCCCTTGCAGTACGCCACGATCTCGTCGACCTCCTCCGAGGCGTAGCCCAGGGTGTTGAGCGCCACGGGAATCGACTGGTTGATGATCTTGAAGTAGCCGCCTCCCGCGAGCTTCTTGAACTTCACAAGCGCGAAGTCCGGCTCGACGCCGGTGGTGTCGCAATCCATGATCAACCCGATCGTGCCCGTCGGCGCGAGCACGGTGACCTGTGCGTTGCGGAACCCGTGCTGTTCGCCGAGTTCGACCGCCCGGTCCCACGCCTCGCGCGCGGCTTTGAGCATCTCGGTCGGGCACTCGTCTGGATCGATCCCCACGGGCAGGATCGAGAGGGCCTCGTACTGATCCTTCTGCGCGTTGTACGCCGCGCGCCGGTGGTTGCGGATCACTCGAAGCATCGACTCGCGGTTCTTCTCGTACTTGGGGAAGGGCCCCAGCTCGCCGGCCATCTCCGCGCTGGTCGCGTACGACTCGCCGCCGAGCACCGCGGTGAGGGCGCCCGCGATCGCTCGCCCCTGCTCGCTGTCGTAGGGGATCGCCATCTGCATCAGCAGCGCGCCGAGGTTGGCGTAGCCCAGGCCGAGGGTGCGGAAGTCGTAGCTGAGCTGCGCGATCTCCGGGCTGGGGAACTGCGCCATCAGCACGCTGATCTCCAGCACCGCCGTCCAAAGCCGGATCGCATGGCGGTACCCGTCGAGGTCGAACGAGCCCGTCTTGGGATCGAGGAACTTGATCAGGTTGATCGAGGCGAGATTGCACGCCGTGTCGTCGAGGAACATGTACTCGCTGCACGGGTTGCTCGCGTTGATGCGCCCGTCCGCCGGGCACGTGTGCCACTCGTTGATCGTCGTGTCGTACTGGATCCCGGGGTCGGCGCACGCCCACGCGGCGTTGCAGACGTCGCCCCAAAGCTCGCGGGCGGGCATGGACTTCACAACCCGCCCGTCGAGGCGCGACGTCAGGTTCCACTCGCCGTCGCTCTCGACCGCGTGGAAGAATTCATTAGGCACCCTAACGGAATTGTTCGAGTTCTGGCCCGAGACGGTGAGGTAGGCCTCGCTCTCGTATCCGGTGTCGAACGTCGGGAACTCGATCGACGTGATGCCCTGGGTCGCGAGCTGCAGCACGCGCTGGATGTAGTTCAGGGGGATGTTCGAGGCCTTGGCCTCGGCAATGGCTTTGCGGAGCGCGTCGTTCTTGCGGGGGTCGGCGTTGATCGACCCGCCTTCGGTGCGGCATGAGGCAAGAATGGCGTTGAGGTGCTTCTGGTTGAGCTGGCTGCCGGTCACCAGGCTCGCGACCTTCTGCTCCTCGACGACCTTCCAGTTCACGAACTGCTCGACGTCCGGATGGTCGATGTCGAGGCACACCATCTTCGCAGCGCGGCGGGTGGTTCCCCCGGACTTGATGGCGCCGGCGCTGCGGTCTCCGACGCGCAGGAACGACATGAGGCCGCTGGACTTGCCGCCGCCCGACAGGCGCTCGTTCTCGCCGCGGATCTTCGAGAAGTTCGTGCCCACGCCGGAGCCGTACTTGAAGATGCGCGCCTCGCGCGTCCACAGGTCCATGATGCCTCCCTCGTTCACGAGGTCGTCCTTCACCGAGAGGATGAAGCACGCGTGCGGCTGGGGACGGCCGTAGGCGTTCTCGCTTCGCTTGAGCTTGCCCGACTTGGGATCGACGTAGAAGTGGCCCTGAGGCGTTCCGGTGATGTCGTACGCGAAGTTCAGGCCCGTGTTGAACCACTGCGGGCTGTTGGGGGCCGCGACCTGTTGGGCGAGCATGTGGCACAGCTCGTCGTAGAAGGCCTGGGCGTCCTTGGCTGTGTCGAAGTACCCGTGCTGTTCGCCCCATTGGCGCCAGCAGCCGGCGAGCCGGTGGAACACCTGCCGCGCGTCGGATTCGGAGCCGTCCGTCCCATCGGCCTGTTTGACGCCGGCCTTGCGGAAATACTTCTGGGCGAGGATGTCCGTGGCGACCTGCGACCAGTGCGCGGGCACCATCACGTTCTCCATCAGAAAAACCGTGGACCCATCGGGGTTGCGGATCTCGCTGCGTCGCGGTTCAAAGGGGATTCCGGCGTACGGATCCTTTCCTTCGGCGGTGTAGTACCGGCTGATCTTCATCCTTGTTGTTTCCTCCCTCCGAGGTTAAAAATCGATAGCTTCGCCCGACTCGGCACGGTCAAGCCGTGGGGGCGGGTGCTTGGGGCGGACGGCGGCTCGCACCGCTCGGGTCCGCCTGGCCGCGCGAACGCGACCGGCTCCCATACAGACCCTCGAGGGCCCATGAAAGACTCAGAAAAATGCGGCGATCGCGCGCCCCGAATCTGCGGTTTGTTTGAAACGGCAGCCGGGCGCCCTCGCCATCGCTTGCGTGTCATCGACGACCCTCCGCAGCGGTCCCGATCGCGTTCACGGACTCGACGATTTCCCGGAAATCGCTGAGCGAGGCGAATTCCCGGTACACGCTTGCAAACCGCACGTAGGCGACGGTGTCGATGCCCATCAGCGCCTGCATCACGCGCTCCCCGACTTCGGTCGAAGGCACCTCGTCCTCGAACTCCGTGAACAGATCGCGCTCGATGCGCTCGGCGGCCGCGCGAACGGTCTCGATGGGAACGGGGCGCTTGCCGCACGCGACCAGCATGCTGCCCAGCACCTTCTCGCGGCTGAACTCCTCGCGCGCGCCCCCGCGCTTCACTACGAACAACCGCGGCCTTTCGGGCGCCTCGAACGTCGTGAATCTACGACCGCACGCGTCGCACTCGCGACGGCGCCGAATCGCCTCGCCTTCTCGGGCGGGGCGGGAGTCGAGCACCTTCTGCTCGCAACTTCCGCAATAGGGGCATTTCATGGCAAGAAGCACAAGATGTTGTGCTTATGTTCAGTATACACCACGACATGTTGTGATGCAACCCACAAGGTTTGCACACCTTTTCCCCGCCCCTCTGGGAGTGCGCAAGCTTGCTCGCCGCCCCTCTGGGAGTGCGCGAGCTTGCTCGTCGCCCTGACCCCGAGCGGCTTGCCGCGAGCACGGGCCGGACAAACTCAAGGCAGCACGCGAGCAGGGCCGGACAAGTCCGGCGTCACACAAGGCGGCGCGCAAGCGCGCGCACTCCCAGAGATCAGCCCTCCACTCGGTTGCGGAGGAACGCCGCCCTGTCCCGGGCGGCCACCTCGGTGTTCGAGTTGCCGCGCACCTCGAGCATCGTGAGCCAGCGATCCACCTCGCGCGGGCTTGTGGGAAAGCCCTCCAACTGCGCGCTCGCCGCCCAGCGCACCCAGCCGAGCACCCGCAGCGCGTCCGCGAGCCCGATCGAGCGCGAGCCGATCGCGAACTCCGCGGCCTGGCGCGCCCGCTCCTCGAGGACCGCGCGCCCGATCTCCGAACGCGCGTCCCGCTCTTCCCGCAGCAGGTACTCGCACGCACCGACGAACTCCACCCGGGTGCCGCTGGAGATCGACACCTGGACGAATGCGCCCACCGCGCGGCTCGACTCTCCGAAGAGCCCTCTTGCAGCCAGCCCGCGGGCTCCCAGCGCCTTCAGCACCGACGGCAGACGCTTGCCCTGCGCCAACCCGATGAGGTGGAACATCGCCGACAGCCGTCGCCCCTCGCCCGCGTTGAACGGGCTCGCCGAGAGGTAACCGAACGCCGGCGTCCAAGCGAAGTCGAGCGTTTGGGACAACCCGTCGAGGGTCTCTCGCACCCGCGCATCCGCCGCATCGATGGACCAGCCCGGGCTCAGGCACTGGACCCGAAGGTGATCCTCCTCGTTGACCATCACGCAGCGCGAGCGCTCCTGGTCGAGCAGGAGCGCGCGGCCCGGCTCGTTCCACCGAAAGTCGTGCGAGGCCAAGCGGCTACCCACCAGGTAGTCGCGCTCGGCCTGCGTCGCGTGCCGCTGCACGTCGAATCCTCCGCCGGCCGCGGCCACGACCCGCTCGAGGATCTCGCGAAGCTCCGCCTCGGATGCGTGGTGCGGGAAGCGATGGCCCTTCAGGTTCCGCATGACCCGCGCGCGCGAGCTCAGCACCACATCGCCGTGGGGAGCATCGGAGTCCAGCCAAGCCGGGGGCGGCATGGAACGAAGCACCATCTCGCGCCAGGATTCGGAGGCACTGCTGGCGCGGGGCATAACCGATTCTAGCCCCTCTGGGAGTGCGCGGACTTTATCCGCGCTTTCACTTCTCCAGCCGGCCAGGCAAAGCGCCGATCAAGAGTCTGTCGCAAACTGCAGTGAAGGGCTCCGGGTGCCACGCCCGCTGGACGGGAGTGAGTTCAAGGTTGTAGCTGAAAGCCCCCGCACGCCCGCCAAGCGGGCGTGGCACCCAGGGTTTTGCGACAGTCTCTTCATCGGCGCACTCCCACAATGCTAGCGAACGTTGAAGTACTTCGCCTCGGGGTGGTGGACGATGATCGCCGATGTGGACTGTTCGGGCATAAGCATGAACTCCTCGCTCAGCTCCACCCCGATGTCCTCCGGCTCCAGCAACTCGAAGAGCTTCGCCTGGTCCTCAAGATTCGGGCACGCGGGGTAGCCGAACGAGTAGCGGGAGCCGTGGTACTTCGCGCCGAACAGACCCTTGACCGTCTCAGGCTCCGTGTCCGCGATGCCCATCTCCCGGCGAATCTGCAGGTGCCAGTACTCGGCTAGCGCCTCGGCAGTCTCGACGCCCATGCCGTGCACGTAGAGATAGTCCTGGAACTCGCCCTTGGCGAACAGCTCGCGCTCCAAGACCGACACGTCCGGCCCGACGGTCACCAAATGGAAGCCCACGGTGTCCACGGTCTCCGAGCCCAGCGGCTGGAAGAAGTCGGCCAGGCACTGCCGTCGGCCGTCGCGCTGGCGGGGGAACGTGAACCGTACGCGTTCGGTGCGCGCGTCCTCGTGGAACACGACCAGGTCGTTCCCTTCCGACGCGCACGGGAAATAGCCCCACTTCACCTTGGGTTTGAGCACCGACGCGAGTTCGCGCTGCATCCGCTCGAACACGGGCCGCGCGTGCTCCTCGAGCCACGCGTCGAAGGCGGGGTTATCCATGCCGTCGGGCCGCTTGAACTGCCATTGACCGCGCCACAGCGCCACGGGGTTGATGTACTTGTACACCTCGAAGAGATCGAACTTGGTGTGGCGGCGCGCTCCGTAAAACGGAAGCGGCGGCGGCGCGACGGGCTGCACTTCGCTGCGCGTACCGTCAAACACGTAGAGCGTCGGGTCCAGATCGGGAAGCCGGTGCGAGGCCACGCGTCCCTCGCCGACCTCGACCTCCGGCGTCGGAGCCTCCGACCCGCCGCACAACTCGCCCATGAGCTTCAGGCCCTCGAACGCGTCCTGCGCGTAAAACACCTTCCCCTCGTACTGCGCGCGCAGATCCTGCTCGACGTAGCCGCGCGTCAACGCCGCGCCACCCAGCACCACGGGAAAGCCGGACAGGCCGCGCTGGTTCATCTCCAGCAGGTTCTCGCGCATGATCACCGTGCTTTTGACCAGAAGGCCCGACATGCCGATGACCTGGACGCGGTGCTCGGCCGCCTTGTCGAGGATGTTCTGGATCGGCTGTTTGATGCCGATGTTCACCACCCGGTAGCCGTTGTTGCTCAGGATGATGTCCACCAGGTTCTTGCCGATGTCGTGGACGTCGCCAGCGACGGTCGCGAGCAAGATCGAGCCCTTCTCGCTCCCCTCGACCCGCTCCATGAGCGGCTCGAGTTGCCGCACGGCGGCCTTCATCACCTCGGCGCTTTGAAGCACGAACGGAAGCTGCATCTTCCCCGCCCCGAACAGCTCGCCCACGGTCTTCATGCCGTCCAGCAGGATGTCGTTGATGATCGCAAGCGGCTCGTAGGTCTCCAGCGCCTTCTCGAGACGGCCTTCCAGCCCCTTCTTCACCCCGTCGACGATGTGCTTCTTGAGGGCGTCTTCGATCCCGAGCCCCTCGAACGGGTCGCCGGTGGTCGCCGCCGCCCGCACGTTCTCGAACCGCGCCATCAGTTCGTGCAGCGGGTCGTAGGTGCAAACGCGATCAGCCATGCAAGTCCATTATGGGAGTGCGCGGATTCAACCGCGCTTTCAACGGGCGCAAGACCCTTGATGTCCACGCCGACTTGGCGGGCGTGCGGAGGCTTTCTGCGACCGCGTCACAAGGCACGCCCGTCCAGCGGGCGTGGCACCCAGACTCTCCGAAACCGCGCTCCCAAACTAGCTGGCCTGGTAGGGGTAGACGCTGATGCGGCGCCGCTTGTCGGGGCCCTCGAACTTGACCTGGCCGTCGGCCATGGCGTACAGCGTGAAATCGCGGCCCAAGCCCACGTTCGTGCCGGGGTGGAACTTCGTGCCGCACTGGCGCACGAGGATGTTGCCGGCCTTCACGACCTCGCCGCCGTACCGCTTGATCCCGCGCATCTTCGGCTTGGAATCCCGACCGTTGCGCGATGAGCCTTGACCTTTCTTATGTGCCATTTCGTGTTACCCGCCGACGATGTCGGTCACGCGAAGGTGCGTCTGCGGCTGGCGGTGTCCCCAGCGCTTGCGCTCGTTCTTCTTCGCTTTGTAGTTGAAGCCCTCGATCTTCGGGCCCTTGCCCTGCCGCACGATCTCGACCTTGACCTTCGCGCCTTTGACGAAGGGGGCGCCGACGGTGACCTTGTCGCCGTCGCAAACCATGAGCACCTCGGCCAAATCGAGCTTGGTGCCCGCTTCGCCCTCGAGCTTTTCGACGATCAGGGTCTCGCCCTTGGCCGCCTTGAACTGCTTACCACCGGTCTTGACAATCGCGTACATGAGATTCACTCGCGCAAGAGAGCGCGCGACTTGCAATGATGACATAACTTCGAAGCTCCGGTCAATGGCACGCATGGCCTCAGCTAAGATCGCACCGAACGGTGGATCGTAGCCTCATATAAGAATCGCACCGAAGGGTATGCGTGGCAGCACCGGTCCCTTTACGGGTCCGTGCGGCCCGCCAAGATGGAATCTGGAAACCATGGGTGTGGGGCGCACGATGGCGGGTCGCTTTTGGACCAGGTCGCTCTGGATCGCCGCAGGGTTCGCCGCGTCGATCCAAATCGCAATCATTCTCGTTTTCTTCGCCCTTCCCGCCATCCCGTGGGGCAATCTCGCCCTGAAGGTTTCGGCGGCGGCCGTGGCGGTCTTCCTCGCCTGGATGGCCGGTTTGCGCGCGCGCGATTGCCGCTGCAACGCCCTCCACGGCCAGATGTGGGCGATGCTGGCGGTCGCGGCCGGGCTCTGGGCCCTGGGGCAGGCGCTGCTGGCCTGGGACCAGTGGTCGCCGATCCCCGCCTCGCTGTCCGACGCGGCCCATCTCGCATGCGTGGCGGCCTTCGTCCCACGGGCGGCGGCCGCTCTGATGCTGCTGTTCTCCGCGCCGATCACGGGTCGGATTCGGCGCATGCTCGACAGCGCGATCCTGGCGACGGGCACCACCGTCTTGACGTGGCACTACGTCCTCGGCCCCGCCCTCGCGATTCCCAAGGGCACCTGGGTCAAGACCACGATCTTCGTGGGCTACCCCCTGGGAGCCGCTCTGACGCTCGGGCTCGTCGCCATCGCCGTCTTCAGCCTCGCCCCGATCCGCCGCTGGTCGCTGCCGTTGACGCTCTTCGGCTTGGGGGTGGCGGCGGGATCGATCGGGGCGCTTCTCCGCAGCGCCGCCTGGCAGCAGCTCGCCTCGGCCAAGGTGCCTTGGATGGAGGTGTTGTGGCCGATCGGCGCCCTGTTGCTCGTCGCGTCCGCGCTCGTTTGGCCGGAGGAGACGTTCGAGGCGGAGAGCCCGACCGAAGCGCTTCGAAGAAGGACGAGCGGCTCGCGGACCCTGCTCTCGTTGGCCGCGCCACATGCAATCGCCCTGACCGCCTTCGCGATCGTCGCCGGAGCGGAACTGGCATCCCGAGGGTCGGTCAGCCCCACGGTCTTCTACTTCGGCACGGGAATCACGACGCTCGTGGTCCTGCGGCAGATCCTCACCCTTTTGGAGAACTCCCAACTGAGCCAACGCGTGGCGAGTTTCAACGCCGACCTCGAGACCGTGATCGAGAACCGGACGTCGCAGCTTCACGCCCTCTACGCGCTCTCCCGCTCGGTGGGCAACTCGCTCCAATTGGAGGACGTGCTGGGGAGCACGTGCCACCACGCCCGGGAAGCCCTCCAAGGCGACGCGATCGTGATCAACCTCACGCCTTTCGCCCTGACTCCGCACGCCAACGTGGGCTGCCTGGTCCTTCAGGAGGGCCTCGACGGCATGGAGTGGACCCTCGACCACCTGGACATTCTCGATACGCCCTGGCACGGGCGCGTGGGGACGTTTCACGACAAGGGCCTTCTCAGCCACGTCCGGTACGTCATCGCGCCGATCGTGTGCAAGCAACAACCCCTGGGGTGGATCGCCATCCTCCGCCGCGAACTTCCCTTCGAGGAGACCGATGTCGACGTCCTCGGAGGCATCGGCGTCGAGGTCGGCACGGCCCTTGAGAACGCCAGGCTGTACGCGATCGCGCGCATGATGGCCGATGTGGATTCCGTCACGGGGCTCCTGAACCATCGGGCCGCCCAACAACGGTTCGAGGCCGCCTTCGAAGCCGCTCGGCGCCAAAGCGAGCCCCTGAGCGTCCTCATGCTCGACGTCAACAACTTCAAGCACTTCAACGACACCTACGGACACATGGCGGGCGACCAGGTGCTCAAGCAGATCGCCTTCCAGATCCGAGAAACGTCGCGGCCGCACGACGTGGTCGCGCGCTATGGAGGGGACGAGTTCCTCGTGCTGCTTCCCAACACCGATCCCGCGGAGGCGACGCGCTTCGTCGAGGAACTGCGCGGACGCGTCGCGGGCGTCGGTTTCGCCGTGCCCGGGTCGGACCAGGTCATCCCGTACACGATCAGCGTCGGCCAAGCCAGCTACCCCCATGACACCGAACGAAGGCAGTCCCTCATCGAGGCCGCCGACCGACAGATGTACGCCTCCAAGCGGGCGGGGCGCGGGTCGAAACCCGCGCTTGGACGAAGCGCCCGGCCCACGGAGCGGACCGAGAGCTACGACCTCCTCGAGGCCATGGTGATCGCGATCGACAACAAGGACCTTTACACCCGGGCGCACTCCGAGGAGGTCGCCGAATACGCGCTTTGGATCGCGAAGGAGCTGGCGCTCTCCGAAGACGCCTGCAAAACGATTCGAAAGGCCGCGCTGCTCCACGACGTCGGCAAGATCGGCATTCCCGATTCCATCCTCAGCAAACCGGGGCCGCTCCTCGAAGACGAGATTGAGATCATGCGCCAACACCCCGTCGTCGGCGCCCTGATCGTCGGTGCGATCCCCGAAGCGCGGGACATCATTCCCGGCGTGCGCCACCATCACGAACGATGGGACGGCGAGGGCTATCCCGACCAGTTGCGGGGGGAGTCCATCCCGCTGCTCGGGCGCATTCTCGCCGTCGCCGACGGGTTCAGCGCGGTGACGACCGATCGCCCCTACCGCAAGGGCCGGCCGTGGCACGAGGCCCTCGAGCGCATCCGGGTCGAGTCCGGCCGCCAGTACGACCCAATGGTTGTGGAGGCGTTCGCCAGAGCGGTCCACCAGCGCATGGACGAGGACCGCGCCGGCCAGGCGGCCTAGGCGGCCTGGTCGAGCTCGAGGGCTGCGGCGACGATTTCCGGGTCGAAACGGCCCGGGTCCTTGGCGAGGGCCTCCGGTTCGGACCGCAGCGCCGCGGCGACGGCCATCACCCGGGCCAGCAGCGGGATCTTTGGACCGTCCACCTGGTTCGGCCCCGTTCCGTCGAAGCGTTCGCGCAGCCCTTGCAGCGCCGGCTCGAGCAGCCGGAACGACTCGATCGACTCCATCTTTCCCAGAGCCCCGGCGTCCTCGCCGTCCATGGCCCTGGCGTACGGCTCGGCCAAACACGCGAGGCCGCGAAGCAGTTGGTGCTGGGCTTCGGAGAGCTGCAGACGTTCGGAAAGCGATTTGAGCAGCGGCTCCAGTGCGCGAAGAGTCGTGCGCGCCTTCTCCTCGGCGGGTTTCGGCACGCATCGCAACACCCCTTCGACGTCGAACTCGCTGGGCCGATCGGCGGCCTTGAAACTCCCTTCGAACGCGCGGCACTGGTTGCGGCCCGCGCGCTTGGCCTCGTACATCGCCGCGTCGGCCGCCTTGAGCAGCTCCGCGGATTCGCTGGCCGTCTCGGGCAACGACGCGCATCCGAGGCTGGCGCTGACCCCGCGCATGCGTCCGGAGGCCGTTTCGTACGAGAGACCCTCGATCGCCACCCGGATGCGCTCGGCCATCTGTAGGGTCGCGTCGATCGTGCAGCCCGGCATGACCACCACGAACTCCTCTCCGCCGTAGCGCGCGGCCAAGTCGTAGGGCCGAATCGAGTGGCGAATCGTGTCGGCGACCATGCGCAGCACGCGGTCTCCGGCGTCGTGGCCCTCCTCCTCGTTGAAACTGCGGAAGTGATCGACGTCGATCATGATCACGCCCAGCGGCTGGTCCGTGCGTCGCGCCTCGAGCACGCGCCGGTGAAGGAACTCCTGCATGCTGCGGTGATTGGCGATCCCGGTCAACGCGTCGTTCGTCGCCAACCGCTCGACCCCTTCGAACAGCACCGCGCTGTTGAGGGCAAGGGACAAATGCTCGGCGATGGTCTGGAACAAGCCGAGGTTGTCGAGGAACATCGGATCGCCCTCGCGCCCGATCAGTTCGAGCACGCCGAGCAGGCGGTTCCCGATGACGAGCGGATGAATGCTGACGCCGCCGGACTTGAGGTAGCAGATCTTGGCCTCGAGCTCCGAAGCCATGAGGTTGTCGGTGGCGTTGGCCAGGTGAAACGGCTGCTGGCTCTCCGCGACCAGTTCGGCCAGACACGCGCTGCCGCCGTGGGGAGAGATCACCTCCAGCGCTTGGGTGGCATGGCGGTTCGCACCGGTGTGCGCGACCAGCGTCAACGCGTCCTCCTCCGACTCGCGGACCCACAGCAGCACGGCCGCCAACTCCGCGGCGCTGGCGATCTCGTGGGTGGCCGCAATGCAAAGGGGCCGCACCCGCTGGTCCATCGTGAGCGACTTGCCGATCCGGGTCAGGGCCGACGCCGCGCGCGTGCTGCGAGACTCGTTTCGACGCGCCTCGCGCTCCTCGAAGGCGTTGATGACGAGCACGAACACGCAGGTGGCAAGGCCGATGTGCAGCCCGTTCGCATAGTAACGCAGCCCGTCCAGATACATGGAGCCGCCCACGCCGTCGAACGCGGACGCGATCAACGGTCCGACCTCCGAGGTCAGGCAGTTCTCGCGCTTCTGGAACGGGGGAACGCGGGACGCCAAGCCCCAGAGGCGGGAGAGATGGCCGTTCGGACCTACGATCGCAACCCCGACCTGTTCGGGATCGAGCGAACCCAGCGCGCCGGGCGTGGGCAGATCGAGGACGATCTCCTCGCCGTTGGCAAGGCTCAAAGTCAGCGGAAAGCCCGACGGACTGTCCGTCGGTTCTGCCAAGGTCGGCACCCCCAACTGGTTGAGAAGGGACGCCAGGGTTCGGATCGAAGCTTCAGAATCGCTCACTCCCCACTCATTGTTGGTTGGTCCCGAGTCCAACGCCACCTACCCAAGTCCCATTCTTAGGAGAATTGAACAGGAGCGCCCAGGCGCACGTCTATGATGGGAAGCTCGTGATGAACGCCCTCCGCATTCGAACCCCGCTGATCCTGACCTTCGCAGCCCTCCTCGTCGGCCTGTTCGCCCTCGTTCCAGCGGGCTGCGGCGGCGGTGGCGGCGGAGCCAAGGCCGCACTCGTCTACTCGACGGACTGGACGAACCGCACCCAGCCCGGCGGGGGCCTTTCGCAGCGCGTGCAGGTGTTCGATCTCGAAGGACGGCTGCTCCTCTCGATCGTCATCAACCAAGACGCGGACGGGGTGCAGCAGACCACGCTGACCGGGATCGGGAAGGGCACGTACCGCCTGTTCGCCGAGCTGTTCTCGCAACGCGACCTGGGCGGCGTCAAGACCGGCGAACTGCAGGCGCTCGTGACCGTCAACGGCAACACGGTGTTCGAGAGCGGCGTCGGCGATGCCGTCACTTCCGTGGGCGTGTCGCCCCCGAGCGCGTCGATCACGGTGCAGCAGAGCAAACAGTTCTTCGCGACGGCGTACTCCCTGCCCGGCAAGGCCACGTTCGTGGTCGAAGACGGGTTCTCGTGGACCGCGTTCGGCGGGGTGGCGACGGTGGACGACAACGGGCTGGCGCTCGGAACAGCCGCCGGCAACGGCTCGATTCGAGCGACCCACCAAGGCACCGGCCTCCAGGGCGGGGCGACCCTGACGGTGACCCCGTTCAACACGACCAACACGAAGTGGACCGTGCTCGTCTACATGAACGCGGCCAACGATCTTTATAGCTTTAGCACGTTGAACATGAACCAAATGGAGCAGGTGGCGGACAACCCCGACGTGCGGTTCGTCGTCCAGTGGAAACAATCCACCGACCTGTTCTCCTCGTCGAGCTTCAACGGCACGCGGCGGTACCTCGTCAAACCCGACACCACCCCCTCGATCGCCAGCGAGCTGATCCAGGACATGGGCACGAACGTGGACATGGGCGATCCGCAGACGCTCAACCAGTTCATCCAGTGGGGCAAGACGTACTACCCGTCCACCCGCACGGTGCTGGTGGTCTGGAACCACGGGAACGGCTGGATCAACCGGGCGCCGAGCGCGGGGCTGCCGACCCGGGGCGTGAGCTACGACGACCAGACGGGCAACTACATCCGCACCGACGAGTTGGGCGCGGCCTTGGGGAACAACGTGTTCGACATCGTCGCATGGGACGCGAGCCTGATGCAGATGCTCGAGGTCGCGTACGAGATCAAGGATCAGGCGCACTACGTGGCGGGCAGCGAGGAGAGCCCCCCGGGCGAGGGTTACCCCTACGAGCGGATCTTCGGCGTCTTCCGCGACACGCCCGACGCCTCCACGCTGACGCTGAGCAAGGCGTTCGTCGACGGGATGCTGGCGGTGCCCCAGTACGCGAACCGAAAGATCACCCAGAGCGTGATCGACACGGCCCAACTGCCGTCGCTCGCCACCGCGCTCGACGGCCTCGCGGGCCAGCTGATTGCGAACGCGGGTGCGATCGCCGGGGGCGTTCCCACGGTGCGTGCGCAATCGAAGAGCTACAGCCCGAACATCAATCCCCCGCGCTACTTCTACGATCTCGTGGACCTGTGCCTGAAGATGGAGTCCATCCTCAACGTGCCGAACGTTTCCGCCGCGGCCTCGGCCGTGCGCACGGCGGTCGGCAACGCGGTCGTGTGGGAGGGCCACAACGCGAATTCGCCCGGCAGCAACGGCGTCTCGATCGACTTCTCGCCCTCCTCCTCGTTCAACGCCAGCGGCTACGCGTTGGACTACAGCCAGTTGAGATTGGGACAGGCGACGCGATGGGACGAGTGGCTCGGCATCGCGCCGTAGGCTCTCAGACCTCCTTGGTTTTCCAAGCGCCCTTCTTGAAGGCCGCCATGGCCAACAGGCCCTGCACGGCTTGGCTGATGCTCATCGCGAGCCACGCGCCGAAGGAGCCGATCCCCAGAGGGATCGCCAGGACGTAGGCCAAGGGCACACGCAGTCCCCACAGCGCCCAGATCGTGATCCACATCGGGCTCTTGGTGTCGCCCGCGCCCTGCATCGCGCCGATCAGCACCATCGCGTAACCGAAGAACACCTCGGTCACGCACAGGGTCCGGATGAGCAGCGAGGCCTCCGAGGCCATGGCCTCTTTGCCTCCCACGATCACGTGCGCGATCCCCGGCGCCAGGAAGAACAGCGGCACCACGAGGATGCCGATCACCAGCGCGGCGTGGTGGCTTGCGGTCCAACCCAACCGCTCGGCGCGCCGGGGCTTGCGCATGCCGAGGCTCTGGCCCACCAGCGCCGACGCCGAGACGGAGAGGCCGAACGCGGGCATGAACATGATCGACTCGATCGCAAACCCGATGCTCATCGCCGCGATCGCCGTCGATCCGTTGGGCACCCCCTTCAGAACGAGGGTGAAGGCGGTCAATGAGCCGACCCGCAGCACCGCCATCGTTGCGGCGGGCAGCGCGATGCGCAGGATGCGGACCACCCACTCCTTCTCCGGAACCGTGAAGCGCCACGCATCGCCAAGCGGCGTGCTCCGGACGTGCGCCATGTAGGCCAGCGCTGCCAGCCACGCGCTGGTGGCCAACGCCGCCGCCGCGCCCACAAGGCCGAGGCCGAGGCCGGGGATCACGAATCCCGAGGCCATCGCGCGCGGCGGAAAGATGAACAAGAAGTTCAGCGTCATGTGCAGCAAGATCTGCATGCCCGAGATCACCATCGGACTCTTCGTGTCTCCCACTCCGCGCAGCGACCCCGCCAGGGATTGGATGACGAAGAATGCCGGCAATCCGATCGCGAAGACCGTGAGGAACCGCGTGGCCTGCCCGATCGACTCGAGATCGCCGGGCGGAAGCAGCGCGCGGGACGCTGCGGGGGCAGCCGCCGCCGTCAGCACCGCCAACACGACGCCCGCGATGATCGAGACGCTGAGCGATTTGCGGCTGGCGACCTGAACCTCCTCGTGGCGTTCGGCGCCGTAGGCGCGGCTGACCAACGCGGTGGCGCTGGTGGCGAGGGTCATGGAAAGCGACACCGTGAGGAACACGACGTTGAGCGACGCCCCGTGGCCCGTGAGGGCGGCCGCCGCGAGATGTCCGATGAAACCGCGATCCAGCAGGCTGTTGACCACCTGGAGGGAGTTCAGCGCGACCGCGGGCCACGCAAGATTCCACACGATCTTCGAGGGGTTCTCGTCGGGGGAATCGAACGCGCCGGGATCGTCGTTCTCAAGAGTGGAGGGGGCCGCCAATTCGGGCTTCATCGTACCGCGCCGCCCGTGCGATTGCGGGGCTGTCCGCACAGTTCCCGTATTCTCACGCGCGCAATAGGACGCGGTTTTAGGCTCGTCGGCCGCAGCCTGGTAGAAATGGAGAGTGTTCCCCGACCCGGTGCGGGAAGAACCCACTCGACAGCTACAGCGGAAGGGACGCTCCAGCCAGGAAGCGAAGAGACGTCCTCTCCATCCTCCACACCCTCCAGCCCAGGGCCGGCCCGCCAGCCGGCCCCCTTTTCTTTATCCGTGGGTCGTTGATCGTTTGTCGTTTGTCGTGGGGGCACCCAGGATGGCTGCGGCGACCGTGAGGGCTCGATGCGCCTGTAGGACGTCGTGGACCCGGAGGACCTTGGCTCCGTTCACTTGGGCGATGGTGTGCGCGGCCAGGGTGCCCTCGATGCGCTCCTCCACCGACAGTGGATCGTCCTCCGTTCCCAACACCTTCCCGAGGAACGACTTGCGGCTCGCGCCCACCAACACCGGGTAACCCGTCGCCACCAGTTCGGGCAGGCGACGCAACAGTTCGAGATTCTGAGCCACGTTCTTCGAAAACCCGATGCCGGGGTCGATCCAGATGCGCTCTCGCGCTATGCCGTCCCGACCGCACCGCTCGACGGAGGCCATCAGCTCGGCCTTCACCTCCGCCACCACGTCCGCGTACACCGTGTGGGATTGCATGGTGCGCGGATCGCCGCGCATGTGCATCGCGCACACCGTGCAGCTCGAATCCGCGGCCACCGCCCGCATCGCGGGATCCCGCAGGCCGGTCACGTCGTTGAGGACCACGGCGCCCGCCCCCAGCGCCTGGCGGGCGATCTCCGCTTTCGACGTATCGATCGAGACCGAAACCCCCCGCGCGACCAGCGCCTCGACGACGGGCAAGACCCGCCTGCCCTCTTCCTCGGCCCGCACCTCGGCGGCACCGGGGCGGGTGCTCTCTCCGCCGACGTCCACGAGGTCCGCACCCTCCTCCACCATCTGGAGCGCGTGCTCCACCGCGTGTTGGCGGTCCAGGTACCGCCCGCCGTCGCTGAACGAATCGGGAGTGACGTTGAGCACGCCCATCAGTGCCGGCCGACCCTCGGGGAGAACGAACATCGCGCCTAGGCTTCGGCCTCCCGGACCAAGAACCGTTCGTGAAGCAAACGAACGGCTCGCTCCGTTTCCGCCTCTGGAATGAGACACGAGAGCGAGATGTCGCTGTCGCTGGTCTGGAGAACGGACACCTGCGCGTCGTAGAGCGCGGAGAGCACGCCGTAGAAGACTCCGGAGCTCTGCATGTGCTCTTGGCCGATGAGCGAGACCATCGTGCAACCCTCGGTCAGGTCGGCGACGATGCGGCGGACCTCGCCCAGAGAGTCCAAGACGCTCGCCTGCGTCTCCACCTCGCGTGAGGGGGTCTGCCCCACCTGGAAGAGGTAGAGCGCGTTCTCGGTCCCCTGGAGGGGGAGCACCAGGCCGTCGAGAAGGTCCATAACGAGCGGGTACTGGGAGCGCGGCACGCCGAATCCGGCGCCGGCGGGGCTGACGTTCATCATGAACAGGTTCACGCCGTTGCGCTCCATGGTCTCGAACACCTTCTCCTGGAGCGCCGACCGATGGTCTTCGGGGGCCGATTCGAAATTGAACTGAAGGTAGACCAGCTTCCCCGTGTGGGTGACACCGGTGACCCGCCGTCCGGGGAAGCTCTCTCTCGGCACAATTTCCGTCCCGGGATCCTCGGAGAACGTGCTGAGCACCCGCAGCGGGATGCCGTACTTCATCGCGATCTCCGCGGCGCGCGGGTGCAACACCTTCGCGCCCAGGTGCGCGATCTCGGCGACCTCGTCGTAGGTCACCTGCCTCAGGGTCGGCGCGCCCGGCACGTAGTCCGGGTCGGCGGTCTTCACGCCCTCGACGTCGGTGAAGATCTCCACGGCGTCGGCGCCCAATGCGGCGCCCAGCGCCGAAGCGGTCGTGTCCGAACCTCCGCGCCCCAACGTGGTCAGCTCGGCGCCCGGTTCGCCGGGGATGGCGAAGACGCCTTGGAAGCCGCAAACGATGGCGATGTCGCCCGCCTCGAGCGCATGGTGCAGGCTCACGGGCTTGATGCTGACGATGCGCGCGTTGCCGTACACCCCGTCGGTGCGGATGCCGGCTTGCCCGCCGCGAAACGCATGGGCGGGGTGCCCGAGGATGCGCAGGGTGTGGGCGAACACCACGGCGGAGAAAATCTCGCCGCACGCGATCATCATGTCGAGCTCGCGCGGGTGGGGATCGACGGCCGCATCCATGTCGCGCAGCAGGCTCACCAGGGTGTCGGTGGCGTAGGGCTGACCCTTTCTTCCCATCGCGCTGACCACGACCACCGGCGCAAACCCCTGCTCCTTGGCCGACACCACCCGCAGCGCCGAGATCATGCGCGACTCGGGCGTGGCGAGGCTGGTCCCGCCGAACTTCATCACCTTGATCTTCAAGTCGCCACCTCGACGTGGCCTTCTCGGAACGACTCGAGGGTCTGTGGCACATCCGCGGCGTCCATGACGAGGAGCACGCGGTCGTGCATGTCCCCCAGGTGGTCCACGCGCACGCCGCTCGCGATGACCTTGCGCACGATTCCCGCGATGAGGCCCTCCTCGTCGCGCATGTTCACCGCGTGCACGATGACTACGGCCCGGTCGCGGCCGAGCGTGTACTTGGCGCCGATCAGGCGCAACGCCTCCTCGGCCTGGGGCGCGCGATCTTCGGCCACGAGAAACGAGACGCCCCCGTGGGTGAGCTTGACGAAGTCGATGCTCACCGAAGACTCCGCGATCGAGCGGAGCACCTTCAGGCGCTCTGCGGCGAGGTCGGCGGCGAGGCCGCCCACGTGGACCATCGCGAACCCGCGGCGCACCTCGACGCGGCTGATGCCGCGCGGCTTCTCAAAGTCAGTTCCCGGTGTCGCCAAGGATCGTTTCCGCCTCCGCCCAGACCTCTTCGGGCAGTTCCAGCCCGCTTGCCTTCGCGTTCTCTTCGATCTGCTCGGGCCGCGTCGCACCGATGATCACCGAACTCACGATGGCCTTGCGCAGGCACCATGCGAGGGCGAACTGGGCGGTCGTCGCGCCGTGCTTCTCCGCGAGGAGCTTGAGCTTCTGCACGCGGCCGAGCACGTCGTCGGTCAGGTTGTCGGCCATGAACATGTTCGACTTCTCGTCGGCCCCGCGGCTTCCCGCAGGAACCGGTGCGCCGGGGGCGTACTTGCCGGTCAGGACGCCCTGTGCGAGCGGCGAGAACACGACCAGCCCCATCCCCAGCTCCTCGCACGCAGGCATCACTTCGTTCTCGACGCCGCGGTTCAAGGCGTTGTACACGGGCTGGTTGCTCGACGGAGGATTGGCGTTCAGCTCGCGGGCGACCGAGGCCGCCTCGCGGATCCTCTCGGCGGGCCATTGGCTCACGCCCCAGTAGAGCACCTTGCCCTGCTTGATCAGCTCGTCGATCGCGCGCACGGTCTCGTCGACGGGCGTCTCCGGATCCATCCGGTGGAACTGGAAGAGGTCGATGTAGTCCGTTCCGAGCCGGGCGAGCGAGTTGTGCACCGATTCGACGATGTGCTTCTTGCTCAAACCCTGGTCGTTCGGGCGTTCGCTCATCGGGAAGAAGCACTTGGTGGCGAGGAACAGGTCGTCGCGCCGGAAGTCGCCGATGACGCGGCCCAGCGCCTTCTCCGCCTCCCCCTTGTTGTAGACATCGGCGGTGTCGAAGAAGTTGATGCCGAGGTCGAACGCCTTGTGGACGAGGGTGCGGCCAGTGGTTTCGGCCACCGTGCGCCCGATCGTCAGCCAGCTTCCGAGCGCCACCTCGCTCACCTTGACGCCGCTGCGCCCCAACCGCCTGTAGTTCATGGGCGAAGGTTACCTAGCGGGAATCGGGAATCGGGAATCGGGAGTCGGGGGTGTTAGTATGAGACATGGTGCACAGGCCGTTTGTGGCTCTCCTTGGCATGGGCGGGGTGTTGGCTTCTGTTTCAGCCCTCGCCCTGTTCCGTGGCCAGAACCCCTCGCCCCCAGACCGCCTTGGCGAGGTGAGGATGTTTCACACGTGGACCCGGGTGAACCCCGAGCCCGTGGAGATCGGCTACAGGGCGGACGCCTTGTGCGTCAACCCGAGCCCCGAACTCAGACACAAAGCAGAGTCCAACCCGCACCGCTTCAAGACCATCACGGTTTGGGTGAACGCCCAGGGCAAGCGCACGATGATGCGGGGCGGGACGTTTCCCGTTGGCAGCGTGATCGTGAAGGAGAAGCGCCAAGAGAAGACCGGACCGGTCGAACTCTCCACGGTCATGATCAAACGCCCGAGGGGTTTCAACCCCTCTTGCGGAGATTGGGAGTTCGCCGTGCTGGACCGCTCGGGGGAGAAGGTGCAGGCCCGGGGAAAGCTCTCCACGTGCCAGGCTTGCCATGTGGAACAGGTCAAGACCGACTACGTGTTCCGTGGGTACGTGCCGAAGAACCCCGATCCGAGATGAGCCGGCACGCCCGTCAAGCGGGCGTGGCACCCAACCCTCCCCCCCCCTTCGCCCCCCCATAGCGTTCTTTGCGTTCCTTGCGTGAAACCCTCCCCCCATAGCGTTCTTTGCGTTCCTTGCGTGCCCCCCTCCCCCCTCAACGCACTTCGAAGAGCAGGCCCGACCGGAACTGCGCGACGAGTTGCAGGTCTCCCGCCCGAACCGCATCGGCCAGGAGCACTTTCCAACGGGTCTGGAACTGGTTCAGGAGCGCCTGCCGCTGCTCCTCCGGGAACGCGTTCCCTTCGGCGAGGCCCATCGACGCGAGCCACGGGCCCACGAAGCCGGGATCGGCCACCACCGGGCTCAGGCTCACGTACACGTGGGTGAAACCCTGCCGCTTGAGCGCGGCGGCGTACTCCCCACCCGTGTCCAGTGCCGCGTAAGGGATCTCGCTCGAGTGGCCGGGATTGGCCCAGAAGTAGGGCACGTCGAGGAAGTAGCCGAACACCTCGTCGTACAGCGCCACCTTGCCGCCCTTCACCTGCTCGTTCAACGCTTGGCTCGGGGCGTAGAACGGCACGCGTCGCGTCAGGAACTCCTCGCGCGTGACCCGGCCCAAAGCCACGGGCAGACGGTCGTCGATCAGCAGGGTCTTGATCATCCATAACGAGTACGCCGCCTGGAGAGCGACGACGCCCGCCAAAACCGGCCCGGCGCGCAAGCGCACCGCCGCCCCGCCGGCGAGGATCGAGAGCGGTACGGCGAGGGTGAGGATGTACCGGCTCTGCTGGCTGAGCACGAACCAGAGCGCGAGGCTCAGCAACACCGAGGCGAGAACCGCGGCCTCCAAACGACGCCCCCGCCTCAGCCCCGCAAACGCCCACAAGAAACCGCCCGCCAACACCGCGACGCCCAGCGTGCCCAGCGGGTACTGCCCGCGGTTGATGAACGGCTCCGAGGCGGCGGCCAGCCCCACCACGGCCTCGCCAAAGGCGGTCAGATCGCGGCCGGATTCGGTCCTGCCGACACCGAACGACTGCTGTTCGTCTCGGTACACGTCGGCCTGGGGCTGGGACCAGTTGCGCCCCCCAAAGCGTTCGAAGAAGAACGGATAGACCGGGTTCCCCGTCCACGCGACGTTCTTCGCGTACCAAGGCGCGGCAAGGACGACCGCCAGGACGCCCATGAGCGCGGCCGCGCGCACGCCTTCGCGGAACCGCCCCAGCACGACCGCTCCGGCGCCCAGGACGGCAAGCCCGACGGCCAGCGACTGGAGGCCCGTGTACTTGGAGCCCATCGCTAGCCCGAGGCCGAGCCCCGCCAACACGGGCGGCGTACGGTCCTCCGATTGGTCCAGCCACGCTGCCACGAACCAAAGGCCCAACCCCGCGAACAACCCGTGGCCGATGTCGATGTAGGCGGTTCCGCTCTCCCAAAGCACTGCGGGTATCCCGGCGAAGCAGAGGGCCGCCCACCACCCCGCCCGGGCGCCCCAACGACCCCGCGCCAACCCGAACAACGTCGCGAGGCCGAGCCCGAAGATCGCCACGGAGAACGCCTTCGCTCCGGACTCGCCGCCCCACTGCAGACCCCACGCGTACAGCAGGTCGATCGCGAGCGGGAAGTTCGAGTGATGGATGAAGCTCACATAAGAGATCTGGCCCGCCGCGATCCACATCTTCGGCACGGCCAGGTGGTACGCCAGGGAGTCCCAATCCGACATGTCGCTGGGGGTGATCGCCCCCACCAGCGCGAAGAGCAGAGCGAGCGCGAGCGCCGCGACAAACGCCCACTCGCCCCCCTCGGGTTTGGCACCTCTCAGTTCGCCCTTCCGCCGCCATCCGACCGCAAAGCCCCACAGCGAGAGCGCGAGGGGGAGCCCGAGGCCCCACTTCAGCCCCCCTGGAACCAAACCCACCAGCAACGAGGCGGTTCCGAGCAAGCCCAAGCCGAACAGGCCGCCCACGCCCCACGCCGCCGCCGGGTCCAACTCGTCGAGCCAGCGACTCAACATCGAGCGCCCCCATGCGGCCACTCCCGCGCACACCGCGAACGTGATCAGGGCACCCAGCATGGGCTTAGTATGGTTTGTGGTTTGTGGTTTGTGGTTCCTTGCGTGCCACCATGGCTTTGGGTAACGTCCCCTCGTGGGGCGGTATCGACGGGTCTATCGCGCGTTCTTCAGCAGCTCTCTCGCAAGGGAGCTGGAGTTTCGTGCAAATTTCTTCGCCAAAGTTGGTGAAAACCTGGTGTGGACGGGGTTCTTCGTCCTCATCGTCCTCGTGATCTACCGGAACACGGACAGCGTCGCGGGCTGGTCCCGCGGAGACGCGTTTGTGCTCATCGCAAGCTGTTTCCTGTTGGAATCTCTTCACTCGGCGTTCTGTTTTTCGCTCCTCGAAATCCCCGAGCAGGTGCGCAAGGGCACGCTGGATTTCGTGCTGGTGAAGCCGGTCGATCCCCAGTTCTGGGTTTCGCTCCGTCGCTTCAACTTCAGCCAGGGCGGAACGATGCTGGCGGGCGTGGGCCTGCTGATCGCCGGGATGGTCATGACCGGGCAGCATCCCTCGCCGGCACAGTGGATCGCCTACGTCTCCCTGCTTCTCAGCGGGCTGATCCTCTTCTACTCGTTCAACCTCGCCCTGATGACGCTCGGGATCTGGTTGGTTCGTGTGGACAATCTCTGGGTGCTCAGCGAATCGGTGCTCCAGGTGTCCCGCTTCCCGCTCGACATCTTCGGCGTCTCGCTGCGGCGGTTGCTGACCTACGCCCTCCCCCTCGCCTTCATCGCGACTATCCCGACGCGCCAGCTCATCCAGGGGTTGGACGTGCCGATGCTGACCCTTGGATTGGTGTGGTCCCTGGGTGCCTTGGCCGCCGCCAGAGCGTTTTGGAAGTTCGCGCTCACGCGCTACCAGAGCGCGTCGAGTTAGAAATCGCGGCCGGTGCCGCCGCCGATCGCCTGGCCCCGCTGGCCGGTGCCGTAGCCCGTATTGAACGGGAACGCCTTCAGGCGGAAGAAGAAGTTGATCTCCCGCCCGCTGCGGAAGCCGAGCGGGTTGTCGATGATCTGCAGGACCGCTTCGGCGCAGTGCAGATCGTAACGGAAGTCGAAGTGGCGGGCCTCGAACTGCTTGAGGTAGCCGTTGTACACGAGGTCGGTGCTGGCCTGGAACCGGCCCCACTTGAGGTTCAGCACCGAAACAGCGACCTGGCCCCACTGCTTCCGGATGCCGTCGTACCGGGCGCTGGCCCGCACCAGGGTGGCCCCGGGCTTGTACGCCACGTCCAAGCGCAGGTTGCTCCACCCCTTCTGGTACGGGTCGTAGGTCGAGTTCGCCCGGAAGAGCAGCCACTTCGCCGGCTCGTACTCCACCCGAACGCCCACGGTCTGCCAGTTGGTGCTCGAGAGGTTCTTGCCCAACAGGTCGTAGCCGGTCTGCACCGCCAGAAGCACCGTGGGCACGGGACGGATGTTGATGTCGGCGAACACCTGGTGGTACTCGCCGCTGCGGTCGAGTTGGAGCGGGGAGAAGCCGAACGGGCGCAGGTAGTTGTAACGCACGTTCACGCCCGTGTCCTTGCCCAACTTGTAGCGGGCGTTCGCTCCCATCCCCACGACGTACTGCGCGGTGTCGTCGCTGTAGACGCCTTGCCGGAACTTTCCGTCCCAGTTGAACGTGAACTTCTTGCCGCTCGTGTCCGGGCGCTGAAAGGCAAAGTCGAAATAGCCTCTCGAGATGCGGCTGCGGGATCTCGAGTCCACGAACTCTCCCAACGAAAGCTGCGTTTGGAAGGGCATTCCGAGGCCTGCCCGCTCGCTTCCGAACATCTGCTGCGAACTGGACCGGAGGGTGAAGACTGGCGTCCGGTCCGAAGCGCTGAAGAAGTTCGTCGTTTCGCCCACCGGAATGCTCCGGATGTACTCCAACTCCGCGGTGGCGCGCTGGAGGTCCTGCTGGCCCCGAAAGCGCACGTCGAGCTGTTGGCGTTCGATCGGCGTGCCCGACGAGAACTCGCTCTTGTTCGCCACCAGGTTGAGATCCAGCGTCGTGCGCAGGGCCTTCGACCACGTGCGCTGGTCGGAGAGCGTCGTCGTCTGCTGCTCGAACGAGAAACCCGGGCTGTTGTTCCCCGTGCGCATGAAGCTCAGCCGCGTGTTCGAGGCCCCTTGTCGGTACATGAGGTTGCCCCTGGTGCTGAGCAAGGTGCTTTGGGGGGCCGTCAGGTAGTTGTTGCGCTGATACTCGTTGGACACGTCGATCGTGAACGCGCCGAAGGTCTGCGAGTGGCGGTTCGACGCCTGCAGACTTCCTGGGCCGCCCGTCAGGCCGAACACTTGGATCTGGCCGCTCGATTTCGCGTGCTCGTACCGATAGTCCGCGCCCAGCCCGCCCCCGAGCTTGGTGTAGTAGTCCACGCGCGCGTCGAGCGAGGTCCTCGGCGACGGCAGCGGCACCCCGGTCCGCGTGCGCACGTAGTAGCCCTCGTCGCGGCTCTGGCCCACGTCGGGGAGATACCGGTCCGAGTAATCCTCGAGCGGAATCGACACGTAAGGCAGCCGCAGGATGCGATGGTCGAGAATGCGGATCTCCACATCGCGAAGGATCAGTCGCCGGCCTGGACGGACGGTGGCGAACCGCGAATCCAGCACGTAGTGCGGGTGGTCGAGATTGCAGGTGGTGAAGTACGACTGCGACGCGAACGCTTCGCGCTCGGAACCGTACGTCAGCTTCCCTCCCAAATACACGTCGTCGAGGGTCCTGCCCTTGAGGAAGCTGGGACGGAGCTGCGCTTCGCCGTCGGTGGCGCGAAACGACCGCTCCTTGAACATGACCTGGACCGCCCCGCCGGTCACCACCGAGTCGATCCCGATGAGCTTGACTTGGCCCGTGAGGAAGAACACCTGCGTGTCGAGGTCTCCCTCCACGCGGTTCGCGAATATGTCGTACCCTTCGTACTGCACATGCACCCCGCCATCGAGCACGATCTGCTGCCCGACTCGCTCCACCGTGCCGGTTTGGAGGATCTGGAGCGTTCGGTCTTGGCTCTGCGGAGGGGGAAGGGCGCCCGATTTGGGAGGCAGTCCGGGAAAGCCGGACGGCTCCTGGGGATCCAGACGGGGCGGCGGTTTGATCAGTCCTCGATCGGTCAGAACCCGAAATCCCGCGCTGATCGGGGTCGTCGGTAACTGGGCAAGGGCCAGGCCGGCGAGCCCGAGGCAAGGCGTGATCGCCAGGGCTCTCACTCCAACCTCCGAAGGCCGATCAGACCCAAGACCGCAAACAACACGTTGGGCAGCCAAGCCGCCACCACCGGACTCAGCCACCCTTCCTTTCCGAAGATCTCCGTCGACACGACGTGCACGTTGTAGTAGAGAAAAACGAGCACGATGCTGAGGAGCACCCCCACGAACCCGCTCCGCGAGAGCCAGATCGCAAACACCGGCCCGACGATGGCGAACACGAGGCACGCGGCCGGCACGCTGTAGCGCACGTAATACGCGACCCGCAGGGATCGCGTGTCCCGACCGAAGCGCTCGCCCTCGTCGATGGCCTTCTGCAACTGGGCCGCGGTCTGCTCTTCGGGCGCGGGATCGAGGAAGAGCTGATCGACCGTGATGGGCTCTTCAATGCGGAAATCGCGCACCTGGAAGTGCTGCACCCGCTCGCCCTTGAACGTCCAGATGCGGGCCTTGGGAAGGCTCCAGTTGCCCTTCTGGTAATCCCCGAAGTCCGCGAGGTAGAAGACGATTTCGCCGACCCGGGGACGCTCGACGAGCATGACGTTGGAAAGCAGGATCGAACCGTCGGGCGCGCGGTTCACCGTCCCGATAAACGCCGTGAACGCGCGCAGCCGCACCGTCACGTTGGACTGGAACTCCGGCCCCGCGCTGAGCAGGGCGACCTGCTGTTCCACCTTGCGCGCCTCGCGTTGAGCCACGGGCACCACGCGCTCCACCAGGTAGAAGTTGGCGAGGGAGACGACGAGGCCAAAGGCCGCCACGGGCAGGATCACGCGAAGCAGCCGCACCCCGGCGCCGCGGATCGCCGTCAGCTCCGATTCGCGCGCGAGGCGCGACATCGCCAGCGAGGACGCGAGCGCCATGCCCACCGGGAGCGTCATCACCAGATAGCTGGGTGTGCGGAACATCAGGCTTTGGAGGATGGCGGACGCCGGCACGGACTGCAGCGAGAAGGCCTTGAACTGCGCGATGAGCTGGTTTGCCTGGAACATCAGCACCACGGCGATCGTGCCGATCAGAAATGGCACCACCAGCTCGCGCAGGACGTAGCGGTCGAGGTGTTTCACAGCACGACCTGCCGCCTCTCCGGCCGAAACGCAAGCCACAGCACGCCGCCCACCAGTGCGAACAAGACGACGATCGCCAAAACCGCCACGACCGGCGGAAGCGCCGCGGCCGCCGAAGGAATGCCGACCATCGCCAAGATCGCAGAGATCCACACCGCGACGAGCTTGCGGGCGGTCCGATCGCCGCTCCACCGCCCCTGCGCCCAGTCCAACAGGAAAGGCGCCCGGCACCGGCTGCAGTACAGGTCTCCGGGACCGTTCGACTCGCCGCACGCCGCGCAGACGATCGGGCGGGACGCGTCGGGGTAGGCGCCTTGAGCCTTCCACTTCGCCGCTTCCCGCAACTCGGCGGTGAAGTGGGCTTCGGGCAATCCGTGCAACGCCGCATAGGCGATTGCGGCCGCGTGGCCCGGAAGGCCCTTCTGCGCGATCACCCGCGCGATGCGGAGGCGCGCGCCGACGTTGTCCGGCTTCTCCTTGAGCGCGTCGTGCGCGCTGGCCAACGACTCGTCGTCGATCCGGGCGAGCGCGCGTCGGTCCAGGGCGGCGCGCAAGCTCGGAAACAGCACCACACCGAGGACGGCGACCATCAGGAAGACCGGCGACAAGGCGGGGGTGGGAGGGTTCAGGGTGAACCCGCCGAGCACGAAGGCCGCGATGACGCCGGGGATTCCGAACACCACGTCGATGTCGCCCTGGATCATCCAGTGCACGAGGGAGATCACCCAGATCGCGACGGGAATCCAGACGACGCAGCCTCCGAAGAAGACCAAAGGGTGCTCGGTGATGCGCTCGAGCATGGCTACTTCTCGGACGCGCCTCCCGGGTCTTCCGGTGCGTCTGCCAATGGACCTCCCCGTTGCGAGGCCGCCTTCTCCTTCGAATCGCTCAGCGAGAACTTCGCTTCGGTCCCGGCGAGGAGGCGCCGGATGTTGGGAAGGTGCCGGACCGTCACCCACACCCCCAGCGCCCCAAAAACCCCCATCAGCGTGGCCGATCGTCCGTACAGCAGGCCGAAGCCGATCATCGCCACGGCAGAGACGACCGAGGACAAACTCACGTAGCCGCTGAGTCCGAACGAGATCAGGAACGCGCCGAAGGCCGAGAGCGCGACCGCGGGGCTGCTTCCGAGAAGGGCGCCCAGGCCCGTGCTGATGCCCTTGCCACCCTTGAAATTGAGGAATGGGGAGAGCGAGTGCCCAAGTACCGCGAACAAGCCCACGGCCAGCGCCCACTCCTCAGAACCCGTGCGGGCCCGGACGATCATCGCCGGCACCAAACCCTTCAGCACGTCGAGGACAAACACCAAGAGAGCCGGCTTCTTGCCAAGCGCGCGGTAGACGTTGGTGGCCCCCACGTTGCCGCTTCCGACCTGGAACAGGTCGACGCCGTACCGGCGCGCGGTCAGGACCCCGAAAGGAACCGCACCCAGAAAGTAGGCGAACACGAACCAGATAGCCAACTCGAATGTCATGCGTTCAGCCGCTCCAACCCCTCTTCGTAGATGGTCCGCACCGTTCCCGTGACCTGCCCGTGGAATGCAAGAAACGCGTTGCCGGTCTCGAATCCCATTCCGTGGGCGAGACGATCGAGTTTATCAGGATTCTCGGGGACAAGATCGCCGGCGTAGTCGAGCAGCGCCAACCGATTCCGAACGTCGAGCAAGTGGGCGCGGCCCTCGACCAGTTCTGAAAACTCCACCGCGTTGATGAGGTGCGCCCTGCTGAGCGCACGGAGTCGGTCGAGCATCGTCGTCGCCTCACCCGCCGCGGTCGCGGTCGGATAGCGCATCTCGTAAAGGTGGACGAACCACTCGATATCGCTTAGCCCGCCGTGACCCAGCTTTACGTGCCGATGCACGTGTTGGGGCATGACCCGCTCGCTCTCGATGCGCTTCTTCATGGCGACGAGCTCCTTCATGCGCGGGGGCGAAAGCGGCATGGCGTACGCGGCCCGGAGGAGCTCGGCGGCGGCGCGGGAGGCGGCATGGACGGGTCGCGAGAAGCCCAACGCGAAGCGCTCCCACATCTCCATCCGCTCGAGTTCGTACGCCCGAAGCCCCTCGTAGGTCCTCACGAGAAGCCCCTGCCGGCCCTCGGGTCGGAGCCTGAGATCCACGCCGGGCACGGCGCCGAGGCGGCGGAGTCGAGCCAGCATCGCGATGAACTGCTGGGCCTGCAGCTCGGCCTCATTCTGCAGCCGGGGGTCCTCGACGAGAAACACCATGTCGAGGTCGGACCCGAAGCTTGAGTCGGTCAGCGCGTAGCTGCCCAGGGCAACGAGATCGAACGTCGCGTAGAGGCGCGCGTGGCAGTGGCGCAACGCCGCATCCCAAAGCCGGCACAGCTCGACCCCCAGTTGCTCGTCCGATCCGAGGAGCCAGCGGGTGGCCAACGTCGCCTTGGCCGACACGAGCGCGTCGGCGACCTGGTCCAGCGGGGTGTCGGGCGGGAGCTGCGCGATGCGCGCGGCGACGTCCTCCAGCTCTTCGATCTCGCCGCTGAGGATGCGCTCGGTCAGCGCGGTCGATTGCTGGAACGTCGGAACGAGCACTGGGGCCTCTTCCAACAGCCGTTTCACGCGTCCCAGGCTGCCCTCGTTCTCGGAAAGGCCACGGTAGAACGCCTCGCTTGCCGGCAGCGCATCGAACCAGGTGCCCGCCGCGGGGGCCAGCGCACCCAGCCATCCGAGCACCGAGTCCCGCGGGGGCCCGCCCGAGTCCAACGGCATGAGGATGCGGCGGAACAGCTCGCGCACGGCCCGCCGGTGGCGCGACAGGGTTGCCTCGAGTTCAGCCCAGTCCGCCATGCCCGTGATGCGGGCGAGGTGCTCCCGGGCCTCGGGCTGACTGGGGATGCGGTGCGTCTGCTGGTCCCCGACGAGCTGGCAGCGGTGCTCGACCTGGCGAAGGAACCGGTAGGCGTCGATAAGCGCCTCGCCATCCGAATCGGGGATTCGGCCCGCCTTGACCAGCGCGCGCAGGGCGTCGCACGTGGCTGGCTCCCGCACGGAGGCGTCCGCATGCCCATAGACCATCTGCAGCACCTGGGTGAGGAACTCGATGTCCCGGATGCCGCCCGAACCCCGCTTGAGATCGTCTTCCGGCGCGTGCTCTTCGATGCGCCGTCTCGTCGCGAGAATCTCCTGGAGGGCAAACTCGCTGAGTTTGTGGCCGAAGGTCGTGCGCTCGACCATCGTGTTCCATCGTTCCGGCAGTCCCTCCGGGCCCATCAGGGGGCGCGACCGGATGAGGGCTTGGCTCTCCCAAAGCTCGGCGTGCAGATCGTAGTAAGCCTCGACGGAACGCATCGAACGCACGATCGGTCCCGCGCCCCCAAAGGGGCGCAAGCGCAGGTCCACCCGGTACAGGGAACCCCGACCCATGCGCTCGCTGAGAGCGCGCCCCAACAACTCGCAGAACCGCTGGAGGTGCTTCTCCAACGCATCGTCGATATCGTCGACGTGCACGTACACGAGATCGACGTCGGAGCTGTAGTTCACCTCGCGGCCACCCAGCTTGCCGACCGCGACCACCATCATCGGACACAGCTCGGGCACCTCCTTGCCTTGGGCGAAGTTGGCCCACGTGGACTCCACGGCGAGGACCAACAGCGCATCCGCGACGTCCGACAGCGCGCGCCACACCGTTTCGGGCTCCCACAAGCCGGCGAGATCGCAAACCGCGATGGGAACGGTCCATCGCTGCTTCAGGAACCGAAGCCGATCTCGACGGTACGCGTGCGACTCGGCGGCTTGGAGCAACGCCCTGCCCTCGCGCTCGATGGAGGCGCGTTGCGGGACGACCGTAAGCTCCGAGGGGTCGAGCACGAGCGATGCCAACTCCGGGTTCTGGATCAGGGCATCGGCCAGGGGCTGGCTGGCGCCCAAGAGGAGCGCCAGCGGTGGGGCCAGGCGGGGGTGCTGGGCCACGTGTTCGAGCGTGGTGCCGGGGCTTGAGCTGGCCATGATCCAGCGATCGAAGTTCGTGAGGGCCGCGTCGGGAGCCGGGCATTCGGCGAACGCTCCGGTCCAAAGGGGACCCAGATCCAGATCGGTGAGCGCCTGCAGCCGCTCGATCGACTTTCCCGCGCGTTCTGGATCGGCGAACCCCTTCATGAACGCTTCTTGCCCCTCCGACGCTGTTGCAGCTCCTTGCGGCGCTTCTCCGGACCGCCCTTCTGTTTCCAGCGGCAGAGGTCGGGCACGGCGCACTCCTCGCACAGGGGAAGCGGGGCCCGGCACGTGAGCCGCCCGTGTTGGATCAGGGAGGTGTGGAACCGGAAGGCGAGATCGGGAGCGACCAGCCGAAGGAGCGCGTCGTGGGCCTTGGCCTCTCCCAGGGTCTCCGGGATCATCCCAAGTCGCCACGCGACGCGGTACACGTGGGTGTCCACCGGGATGGCGCCCATCCCGAACGAGAAGCAGAGCACGATCGAGGCGGTCTTCGGACCGACGCCGGGCAACGACTGGAGCCAGGCGCGGGCGTCGAGCATGGGCATGCCGCGCAGCGGCTCCAGCGTGTACGCGCCGTTCCGTTGGTGGATCTCCTGAAGGCAGCGCACGATGTTGCGCGCCTTCTGATTGGCCAGCCCGGCCGTCCGCACGGTGTCCGCAACGCGCTCAGGCCCGGCGTCGACCACGTCTTGCCACGTCTCGAACGTGGCCCTCAAGCGCGTGAACGCCGGGAAGCTCTTGGCGTCGGTGGTGTGCTGGCTGAGGATGCAGCTCACCAGCTCCTCCAGCGGGTCGAACCGGCTGATGAACCGGGGGCGTCCGTAGACGGCCTCGAGTCTCGAGACCAAGCCTTCGATGTCGGACGACCGCCAGCGCATGGGGAGTTAGCTTACACGGGTTCAAAGGAGCGAGGGCCCAAAAACAAAGCCGCGGTCTCGAAGGCTCGAGACCGCGGCGTGGTGCGCCAACGAACGGACGTTACGCCTTTTTGCGTCGGCGAAGGAGCGCCGCCGCGCCGAGGCCGAGAGCCATCATCGTGGCAGGCTCCGGAACGGGCTGGCCGTCGATCCAGAACGGCACGTCCTGGGCTTCGCCCGAACCGTTGTCGATGCCAGGCACCCAACCGGGAACGCTCGGGTCGAACTGCTGCGAGTTGGTGCTGCCGGACGGTTTCAGTTGTCCGGCGGCCGTCAGCGGAGGAGCCCAGGGGCCCGACGCACCCGTGCCCGTCGCCTCGATCGTCAGCCAGTAGGTACCCGGATCCAGGTGCACGTTGGCAAAGGTCGAGACGACCTTCTGGACCTGGCGAGTGTCATCGTTGGCGGCGGGAGCCGTGCGGTAGATGTTCGTGTACACCGCGCTCTGGAACGTCCCCGAGAACAGGAGCGAGCCCACGGCGCCACCGTTGTTCGCGTGAATTTCAACGGTCGTTCCGTTCACGGATCCCGTGGCCCCGGCGGTGCCGGTGCTGCCTGTCATATAAAGGAAGTTCGTGACGCTGGTCACGTTCCAGCCACCGGCGCCGACGGTGAAGTCGTCGGCCATGATGAAGTCGAGCGCCGTCCCGAATCCGTAGAGGATGCCGGGGTCCGTGATCCGGCTGTAGAACCCACCCGCCGCTCGGGTTTCCGTAGCGAGCCCCTCGGGGCCCATGAGCCCACGGCCATCCGCGTTGTTGAACAACGACTGGGCGCCGACCACCGACACGGTGGCCATAGCGGCCAAGACAAACAAAGACTTATTCAAACTTCTCTCACCTCTCCTACCAGCCGGCTGAGAGGACCGGCCGGGAAATGGAAGCACACAATCGCTGCGCACCTGCACCTAGAGTATAGGCCAAGAGAGCGAGATTTGGAAGTGTCAATCGCCCAATTCGGCAAGGCTGGCATAATTGCCGGTCCCAAGGGTCCTCAGGCAACTGTGCCAGACTATGCGCATGAAGATCCTCCACTTGCTGGCGTGGACCGTGCTCGCCGCTCTGCTCGTCGGCTGCTCGAAGAACCCCATCGTCGGTACGTGGGAGGGATCGGACCCGACGATGCCCACCACCGCCGCCGCCACGTTCCAGTTCGACGGGGACGGGACGTACACCACCTCCGTCACGATTCAAGGAATGTCCCTCGCGGTCAAGGGCAAGTACACGTTGGTCGAGAAGACCCTGACGATGACCCCGGAGACGCTGGAAGCCTCCGGCAACGCGCTCGCCGAGATGGCCAAGGACGCCTTCGCCAAGAGCGAGAAGAAGCCGATGACGAGCACGGTCGAGTTCAAGGACAACGACCAGATGACGCTCACCGTCAACGGCGCCACGACGACGCTGAAGCGGAAGAGTTAGGGGGACGGGAATCGGGAATCGGGAGTCGGGAGTCGGTCTTTCACCGATGCGATGGTCTTTGCCAGGCCTACTTCCAAAGTTGTCTCCGCCTCCCATTTGAGAACGTTTCGGGCGCGCGTCAGGTCGGGGCGACGTTGCCTGGGATCGTCCTCGGCTGCGGGTGCGAACACGATCTTGCTGGACGAACCCGTCACCCGCTTCACCGCCTCGGCGAACGCCAAGATGGTCATCTCGTCGTCGTTTCCTAGGTTGACGGGGTCGTTGAAGCGGGCGTGCGCCAGTTTCCACACCCCGTCGATGATGTCGTCCACATAGGCGAACGAGCGCGTCTGGAGCCCGTCGCCGTAGACGGTCAGCGGTTCGCCCGTCATCGCCTGGCTCACGAAGGAGGGCACGGCGCGCCCGTCGTCCAGGCGCATCCTGGGTCCGTAGGTGTTGAAGAACCGCGCGATCCGGGTGTCCAGGCCGTGGAAGTTGTGGTACGCCATCGTCATCGCCTCCGCGTACCGCTTCGCCTCGTCGTAGACTCCTCTCGGCCCGATCGGGTTCACGTTGCCCCAGTACGTCTCCGGCTGGGGGGTGACGAGCGGATCCCCGTAGACCTCGCTGGTGGACGCGAGCATGAAGGAGGCGCCCTTGTGCTTGGCCAGGCCCAGCGCCTTGTGGGTGCCCAGCGCCCCGACCTTCAACACGGGAATGGGATAGCGCACAAAGTCGATCGGGGATGCCGGGCTGGCGAAGTGGAACACCCAGTCCACGTCCCCTTCCACGTACACGTACTCCGTCACGTCCTGCTTGACGAAGTGGAAGTTCGGATGGCCGAACAGGTGCCCGACGTTCTCTAGGTTGCCGGTGATCAGGTTGTCGATCACGATGACCGACCAGTCTGCCGCGATCATTCGGTCCACCAGATGGGAACCGAGGAACCCCGCTCCCCCCGTCACAACAGCTCGCATGGGTGGTTCGATTATGACCAAGCCGATTGCGCTTTCCCCATAATGGCGACCGTGGATACGATTGCGTTCATCATGGCCGGCGGTGTGGGAGAGCGGTTCTGGCCCCTCTCGCGGGCCCGGCGCCCGAAGCAGCTCCTTCGACTCGGCAGCCGCGACGCCACGCTGCTCGAAGAAGCCGTGGCGCGGATCGAGCCGTTGGTCGGGCGCGACCAGATCTTCGTCGCCACGGGGCGCCTTCTCGCGACGCCCGTCGCGGAGGCCCGTTGCGTGCCCGAGGGGAACGTGCTGGCCGAACCGGCGAAGCGCAACACGCTGGGGTGCCTCTGCTGGGTCGCCGCCAACGAGTTGGCGCGGGGCCGGGAGGATGCGGCCCACGCGGTGCTCACGGCCGACCACAAGATCGGCGACCCCGAGGCGTTCCGCACGTCCGTGGCCGCTGCTGTCGAGACCGCGCGCGCGACGGGAGGGCTCGTGACGCTAGGGATTCGGCCGACGCGTCCGGAAACGGGCTACGGCTACATCGAAGTCGACCACGGAACGACCCTGCCGACCGGGGCCTTCCGCGTCGCGCAGTTTCGCGAAAAACCCAATGCCGAGGCGGCACGGGAGTATGTGGATTCCGGGCGTTTCCTGTGGAACAGCGGCATGTTCTTCTGGACCCTGCGCGGGTTTCTCGCCGAACTCGAACGCGCCCAGCCCGAGGCGTTCGCCACCACGCTTCGGATCGCCGAGCGGCTGCGGGCCGGGGATGCGTCGGGAGCCGAATCGGCGTTCGAGGATCTCCCGTCGATCTCGATCGACTACGCCCTGATGGAGCGCGCGGAACAGGTGTGGGTGCACGAGGCGGGATTCGCGTGGGACGACCTCGGGGCCTGGGACTCACTCGGCCGAAGCCTCGGCTCGGACGAGGGGGGAAACACGCAGGTCGGCGACGTGCTGGCCGTCGACTGCCGCAACACCACCCTCCTCAACGAGCAGAAGGGCCAACTCCTCGCGGCGATCGGCGTCGAGGATCTGGCGATCGTCTGCACGGCCGACGCCATCCTCGTCGTGCCGAACAAGGACGCCCAGCGCGTGCGCGAGATCGTGGAGCGGCTGAGGGCCGAGCGGCCCGAACTGATTTAGGTTTGTGGTTTGTGGTTTGTGGTTTGTGGGCCCCAACGACAAACGACAAACGACAAGCGATCACCGATAGTAGTCCCGGTACCAGTCGATGAACCGTTGAATCCCCACTTCGATCGGGGTGTCCGGATGGAAGCCCACGTCTCTCGTGAGATCGTCCACGTTGGCGCTGGTGGCGGGGACGTCCCCGGGTTGCAGCGGCAGCAAGTTCTTCTCCGCCTTCATCCCCAGCGCGTCCTCGATCGCCTCGATGAACCGCATCAGCTCGACGGGGTTGTTGTTGCCGATGTTGTAGATCTTGTACGGGGCGCGGCTGGTCCCGGGATCGGGCGCGTCTCCCGACCATTCGGGGTTGCCCCGCGCAGGCCGGTCCGTGACGCGCACGACGCCTTCGACGATGTCGTCAATGTACGTAAAGTCGCGCTGCATCTTCCCGAAGTTGTACACATCGATCGGTCGACCTTCGAGGATCGCCTTGGTGAAGAGGAAGAGCGCCATGTCCGGACGGCCCCACGGGCCGTAGACGGTGAAGAAGCGAAGGCCCGTGGTCGGCACCCCGAAAAGGTGGCTGTACGTGTGGGCCATCAGCTCGTTCGCCTTCTTGGTGGCGGCGTAGAGGCTGACCGGGTGATCGACATTGTCGTGGACCGAAAAGGGTTGCTGGGTGTTCGAGCCGTACACCGAGGAAGAGGATGCGTACACCAGGTGGCGGACCCCGTGGTGGCGCACCGCCTCCAGCACGTTGACGAATCCGACGAGGTTGGCGCTGACGTACGCCTGCGGATGGAGGAGCGAGTAGCGCACCCCGGCCTGCGCCGCGAGGTTGACCACCGCGTCGAACCGTCCCTGCGCGACGATCTCGTTGACGGTCTCCGCGTCCTCGAGCCGCTCCCGGTGGAACACCCAACCGGGTCTTCCCTCGAGTTGCGCGAGCCGGGCTTCCTTCAGCGCGGGGTCGTAGTAGTCGTTCACGCAGTCGAACCCCGCGACCGCGCGCCCTTCGTCGAGCAACCGTTTGCACACGTGGAACCCGATGAAGCCTGCAGCTCCCGTGACCAGCACCCGTTCGGCGCGTTGAGACGTCGATTCGCTTGCCATGCTCATCCTCCTGTGGACATCCTCTCTTGTTGGGCGTGCTCGATCACCTCGGTGAGAATCGCCTCGGTTCGATCGAGGATCCGTTCGATGGTGTAGTTCTCTAGGATCACTTGCACACCTCGGGCCGCAAGGCGCCATCCAAATGGCGGATCGTCGAGGACTCGCTCGATGCAATGGGCGAGTTCATCGCTGTCTTCCTTGTCAAAGACCAGCGCCGATTCCTCGTGGACAACAACTTCGCGCGAGGAACCGTCGGCGCTCACGATGAGCGGTGTGCCGCTGCCGAGCGCTTCGATAATCGTGTTCGCGAAGGGCTCGCCAAAGGTCGACGCACTGATGAAAGCGGTGGACGATGCCATCGCCTCCAAGAGCTCCGCTCGGGACAGTCTCCCAAGGAACGTCACCCGATCCTCCATTCCTTCGTTCTGGATTTGCCGGTGCAGGTCCCGAAGGTAGGCGTCGCCCGACTGGGCGACAAGGTCCAAATTGTCGGCCCCCCCGGCAATGGCAAGCGACCAAGGAAGTTCCGGGCGCCTCCGAGCCAACTTGCCCAAAGCTTCGATTGCTCGGTGGAAGCCTTTGATCGGCGAGATCCTGCCTGCCATGAGTAACCGAGGAGGGACCACCCTTTGCCGCTCAACGTCGGTTCGGGGGGCGAACTCGATCCCCCTCGGAATAATCGCTCGCACACCGGTTCCCCGATTCGGCGCCTCGAAGAATCCCGCCGCCTCCCCTTGTTCGATCAGAAAGCGACTCACGTAGCCCAGGTAGCGGAGGTCCACCTGCTCCTCCATCTTAAGAAGAGCGCGGCGGGCGCGCAAGAACACCGACTCCTTTGGCGCGCGGACGTAGCGGGCTTCGAGGTAGCCGCCTCCTTGGTGGAAGAACGCGGGGATGCCCCGCCTCGTGAACGGCAGGGTCGTCGCGGGGCCGATCAGGCTCATGCCAAAGCAGTACGCGATGTCGAACTCGCGACCTGTCAGCCAGCGGTCCGTGGCCCTGACGTTGTGACGCAGCGCCGACACCTCTCCGATCAGCGCCTTCAACAGCTTGGGCTTGCCTGCGAGGCCGGTCCACTCGCTGCTCCACGGCGGAGCCAGCCTCAGGACGCGGTGCACCCATTCGGGAGGCGGTTCGTTGGGCACGAACCCGGGACGGTACCGACTGGTGAGAACTTCGACCTGATGTCCGCGCCCCCGAAGCCCGTTGGCGACCTTGAGCGCGTTGACTTCCAGCCCGCCATCCGAGTCTGGAGGAAACATGTTGCTGATCAGGGCGATGCGCATGGCGGCGGGCCTCATTGTATCTGGGGAACCCAAGGGAGTACTCAAACCATGGACCGTGCCAAAGGCCCTCGCCGCAGCAGGAATCCCATCGATTCAGGCATCCCTACCGGCTGGTGGTTCTTCCGGATACGGAACGACTCCACCATGGCACGCACGGAGTTGTTGGGAGGGGTGGTGTTCACCTTGGGCCTGCTGGCGGCAGGCGCGAGCGCCCAGTTGGTTTCGGAATCGAAGGTGCTGGATCCAAACCAGCTCTTCAACAACGGGTACCTCACGACGTTTCAAGCGTCGGTGAGCCGGGATACCTCGCACGGAGACCAAGCGGGTCTCAACGTGTCGTTTCCCAACCAATGGGCTTTGGTCGGTCAACGCTGGAGCTCGGCGAGGGATTGGTCGACGGCCAACGCGTTCGGCATCAAGATCGAGAATCTTGAGAACTCGCCTGCGCGCCTTGTGCTTCGGTTCGAGAAGAGCGCCGACTACTCTCAGGCGGAACAGCAACTCGTGGTGGTCCCCGCGCTGCAGACGGTGCAGATCGTGTACGACCTCGATACCTCCGACGTGCGCGCCTTGGGTCTCAAATCGCTTCCATCGGCCTACATCACTCCACACGTGCACCTTGCCCCGACCTCCAACGTCAACCTTCGCCAGATGTTCGGGTGGCAGATCTACAACAGGGGAACCAACCCGGTCCGCCTCAAGGTGTGGGACGCCAAACTCCTCCAAGTCGAAACTCATCCGGTCGGACTGATCGACCGGTACGGGCAGCCCGCTTTCGGATCGTGGGCCCGAAAGGTGGGCAGCAACTCGGACCTGGCTTCCCAGCGCTCCGCGGAAGACGCCGACTTGGCCGCCAACCCCGGCCCTGGGGGGCTCCAGGGATCGAACACGCTTCCCACCCAGGCGCCCTCGAACAAGTGGCGGACCCTTCGCCTTCCGTCGGGTCGTTGGTATCTGGTGCACCCTTCCGGGAAGCTGTTTTGGAGCATGGGCATCACGACCGTGCGCCATGAAGAGGGCACGCCGTTGACCGGCCGGGAGCAGCTCTTCACCCAATTGCCGCTCCGAACTCCGGAGAACCCGCACTACGGAACGATCCTGCGCAACGGGCAGTCGATCGAGACGGTCAACTTCTACACGGCCAACCTCGAGGCGAAGTACGGCTCGAACTGGCGCACGGCGTTCGCTTCCCGGGCCTTGCAACGCGTGAAATCATGGGGCTTCAACACCCTTGGCGATTGGGCGGACCCGAGCATCCTTCCCCAGTCGGACGTCCCCTACCTCTTGGGAATCACCACCAACGAGTTCCCGACGCGGCTTCCGACGACCATCAACTCCCGCACGCTGCCGGATCCGTTCGACCCTTCGTTCCAGGGCTTCGTCACCAACCGCCTCGCGACGGCCATTGCCGGCCACAACGGCCGCCCCGAGTTCATGGGCGTGTACGTCGACGGCGAGCTTCCCTGGGGAGCGATGGACACGAATCGCAACCGGGACCTCGTCGCGTTCATGGCGATGAACGCGCCGGATTCCCAACCGGCCAAGCGGGTGCTGATCTCGATGCTTCGGAACAAGTATCGATCCATCAGCAGGCTGAACCGCTCGTGGGGCACGTCGTTCTCGAGTTGGTCCACCATCACCGATCCAGGCCTTGACATCCGTCCGATCGCGCACTCCGATTGCCGCGAGTTCGCCGCCGCCTACGCGCTGCAGTACTTCCGGGCGGTCTCCAACGCATTTGACGCAACGGGGTGCACGGGGCTCTATTTCGGATCCCGAGAGGGGTGGCAATCCACGCCGGAGGTCACGAAGGCCGCCGCCCGTTACGTGGACGTCTTCTCCATGGGCATCTACCAGCGTTCTGAGCTTGTGGATTGGAACTTCGGCGAGATCGACAAGCCCGTCATCGTCAGCGAGTTCAGCTTCGGTGCCACGGACCGCGGGAGCTGGAATCCCGGCCCGGTCTCGGCCACGTCGCAGCTCGACCGCGCGAACATGATGCGCGACTTCTATCTGACGGCGCTGCAATCGAACAAGGTCGTCGGCGCGCACTGGTTCCAGTACGTGGACCAGCACGCGACAGGGCGGTTCGACGAGGAGAACTACAACATGGGGTTCCTCTCGATCACCGACACGCCCCAACCCGAGATGATCGACGTGGCCCGCTCGATCGGCGGGTCGCTCTACTCGATCCGCGGGATCGGCGGAACGCCCCCGCTGGGGAGACCCGTGGGTCCCCTGCTTGGTCGCCCCGGAGGACGCTAGACGCGTGGCGGTGGAATTCAGCGCGCTCGGAATGGGCGGGCGAGCTGGTTCCACCCAAAGCGCAGGGCCCAAAGCAAGAAGTAGGGGATCGAAGCCGGACGTTTGCGGGCGAACTCGAACATCACGGCCCACCGCCGGGCGCCCCGCTCCTCGAGACGGACCCGGTTCATCATCATCAGCAGGTTGTTGAAGAGGGCGTGCCTCGAGTCGATCCAGTAGGTCCAGCCATCGTCGGCGATGGCCCGGTTCTTTCTCATAACGGCGACCGCCATGTCCCACATCGTCGTATGGCCGCGCGACATCGAGCCCGGCGCCTCGCGAACGTCGGCACCGGGGATGGGGTCGTACACGAGCCGATACCGTTTCGAGATCCGGATCTGAGAGTCCCAATCCTCGCACGCCCGCAGGAACGGATCGTAGAGGCCGCACCGCTCCAGGGCCGAACGCCTGAGAATCGTTCCGCACGTCGCCCCCCAATTGCCCCTCACGAAGTTGCGGAACTGCGGATCCGGGGGCGAGTCCCGTCGCATGCCCTCGCGTCCGGTGTCCCGCAGCGCTGGATCGACGAAGCGCACGTTGCCCGTGATCATGCCGGACTTGGGATCGGCGAGGAGCAACGCGACCCGCCGCTCCAGACAGTCGGGGTGAAGCCGATCGTCCGAGTCGAGGATGGCGACCAACTCCCCGCGACCCGCGAGGATGCCGGCGTTCCGCGCACCTGAAAGGCCCGTGTTCGGCTGCTCGAGGAGCCGGACCCTCTCGCCATACGAGCGCGCTACCGCGCTCGTGTCGTCCGGGCTCCCGTCGTTGACGACGACCACTTCCACGTTGGGATACGTCTGGGCGAGCGCGCTCTCGATGGCGTCGGGCAACCAGTGGGCCTGCTTGTAGCACGGAATCACGACGGTCACGAGCGGTTGGTCAGCCATGCCGAACCTCCCGAACCCGGAGGGGTCCCGTCCCGAAAACCCACAAGACGCGATTCCAGACGTAACGGACCGCCCAGACGACGAACAAGGGCGCAACGCAAGGGCGCTTCACAAGCAGGCGTCCGAACGCCCGCGCCTTTCCAACCCCGCGCGTCTCCTTCAGGATGTTGCCGAACACGCTGCCCGCCACCTGGTTGAACCACCCCGCAAACGCATCGATCCGGTACCGGAAGTCGTTCGAAGCGTAGGCGCGGTTCTTCCGCAAGACCTGCAGCAGCGAATCGACCATGACGAGATGGTCGCGCGACATCGACCCGGGAAGTTGACGGTAGTTCGCACGCATCGCGGGCTCGTACACGTGTCGAAACCGCCGGGTGACCCGCATCTGCATGTCCCAATCCTCGCACGCGCGCAGGAACGGATCGAACATGCCGCACACCTCCAAGGCGCGGCGGGAGAGCAGAAGGCCGCAGGTGGGCGACCACGCTTCGCGGATGTAGAGGGAGGGCGAACCCACCTTCGGGGTCCGCCAGCGCTGCTGATCGTCCGGGTAGGGGTTCAGGTGCTCGTCCACGAGGCGGAACCCCCCAGCAACGATGCCCACCGACGGGTCCTCGAGGAAGAAGCGCACCCGTTGCTCCACGCAATCGGGATCGATCGTGTCGTCGGCGTCCAGCACCATTACGTAGGGAGCGGAGGAGGCGCGAATGCCGGCGTTGCGGGCCGCCGCCAGGCCGGCGTTTTCTTGGGTGACGACGCGGATGCGGTCGCCAAACGCGGCTGCCACAACCGCCGTTTCGTCGGTCGAGCCATCGTTCACCACGATGGCTTCGACGTGGGGGTAGGTCTGGCAAAGCACGCTCTCCACGGCGTCGCGCAGATAGCGACCCTGGTTGTAGCAAGGTATAACGACCGAGACCGCGGGGGCCTCTGCGGGCGTTGCCGCCGATCCCTCTTCTTCGCTCATCCGCCCAGCCATGGTGCAAACATCGGTCCAAACCGTCCCGTGCCCGTGTCGAGGGGCAGGAGACCCCATTATGGGGGACCGCGTTCGCACCGATCTTAGGTTGATGGCACGCGCCGGGAGAGGAAGCACGCCGTGAACCGGAGCGAGGCGGCGTCCGGACTCGCTTGGAACACGTTGTTGGCGCTTGCCGCCAAGGTGGTCCTGCCGATCGTCGGCATCCTGATCGCCCGTTTCGTCGGCCCGACGGAGATGGGGATCTTCGCGATCATCGCCGCGGTGGCGGCGGTGGTGGATATCTTCCGCGATGCGGGTTTGGCTCAGAGTTTCATCTCCGAGCGGGATCCCACGGAACAGCGCGACCGCGCCTATGCGAGCCTTGCGCTGGTCACCGGGGTCGCCCTGGCCGCGATCACGTTTTTGGCTCGCGGCTTCCTCGCCCACGTGCTGCGCCAGCCGGAGTTGACGTGGGGTCTATCGATGATCAGCGCGACGTTCGTCGTGAGCGGCCTCAGCACCATTCCGTTCGCCAAACTCCAGCGCGAGGCGCGGTTCAAGGCGGCGAGCTTGCTTGAGATCGCCACCTTGGTGGTCTCCTACGGCGTGGCGGCCGTCCTCGCGTTTTCCGGCTACGGCTACAAAGCTCTGGTGGTGCAGATGCTCACGCGCGTCGCCCTGCTCACGTGCGCGGCCTACGTGCTGGCGCCGGTGGGCTTCGGCGCGTTGCGCAAGGAGTTCGTGTTGCCGATCTGGCGGCGCTCCATGACGATCCTCGTGGGCAGCTTCGTCTCCAGCGTTTACACGATCCTCGACAACTTGCTGATCGCGCGGCTCTTTGGCTCCAAGGCGACCGGCTACTATGCGATCGCGTTCAACGTGGCGATGAAGCCGGTCGAGTTGATCAGTTGGCCGCTGTCCCGCACGATGTTCGTCGCCTTCTCGCGCGCGCAGACCGACCACGAACGTCTGCGCCACGTGTTCTACAAATCCATCACCGCCGCAGCGTTTCTCACGCTTCCCCTCTACGCGTTCATGCTCACCCACGGGCGGGAGATCATCCTCGCGCTGTACGGGACGAAGTACGAGCCGAGCGGCCCGTTGCTGTCGGTGCTGGCGATCTACCTCGGCACGCGCTCGATCGGGACCCAGTGTGGGGGCCTGCTCGTCGCGATCGGCCGGACGAGTCTGGGCAACGCCACCTGGATCTTCGCGTATGCCATCGGGGGTGGGGGGATTGCCTTGACCTGGGGCTCGCTCACGCTCGAGAGCACGGTGATGTGGCTCACCGCCGGCGCCTCGACGGCGTACGTGCTCGGCACGATCTTCGCGATGCGTTGCGTGCCGCCGGACGCGAAGAACCGGGCGAACCTCTACCGGGTCGCGGCCATCACCTTGGCCCTGGCGGGTTTCTGCGTTGCGACGCACTGGGTTCCAATGAGCGAGTTGGCCCGGGTCGTTGGCACGGGCCTCTTGTTGCCGGTCGTGGGCTTGGTGCTTGCGGGTGCGCTGTACGAGGGCTCGCCCTTCGGCTGCCTCACCCGAGCGGGAATCAAGCGTGTTTGGGAGAAGCTTTAGGCTTCCAGGGGCGCCGCAGGCACGGGCAGCTTCTGCCGGATGTCCTGCTTCCGCAGCGCGGGCAGCGCGAACATCGCGATGAAGACGTTGGCAAAGGACATCAGCGACGTGCTGAAACTGCTGTTCTCGGCAGCGGCCGCAACCGCGATGGCGGCCGCAAGCATCGTGAATGAGAGCGCGTAGGCGGCATGGATGCGCTTCGACAGCCCCACGTACCCCAGGACGATCACCTGCCCCATCACAAACAGAAGACCCGCAATTCCGTAGGAGACCCAGGCGAAGGTGTAAGAGTTGGTGGTCAGCGCACGATAGCTGTAAGAGTTGCTGGTGATCATGTCCAACCGGTTGATGCCCGCACCGGTGGCGCCCACCCCTGACATGGGGTAGTCCAATGCCTTGTCGATGGCCGCCTTGTTGGCGTCCTGACGGAGGTACCAGCCACCAATCTCATCCGCCTTGGCCCTCGCTACGGTCCCTTCCCCTTCGATGAAGATCTTGAACCGCTGGATATCGAAGACGTAGATCGAGGCAACGAAGGCAAAGCCCAGCAGGATCGCTCCACAAAGAGCGGCGGCTGCCTGGATCGTACGCTTCTTGAGCAAAAGGAAGACAATAACCGAACCGAACACAGCGGCCGCACTCACGATGCCAATGCGTGAGTAGGTACCAAAGGTCGCCGCGCCTAACAGCAGCAGAAGGGGGATCGCCAAGGGCTTGAGCTTCGGAAACCGGAAGCAGGCGGGCACCAGCGCGAAACTGAACACCATCATGACCGCGAGACCGTTGGCATGTTGGAAGGGGCCGCGCCCCTGGTAGACCTCGGACGGGCCCTGCAACATCCGGTCGTTGTACGCCCAATTGAAGAAGATCGCGGATCTTTCCCGCATGCCGGCGATATCGAGTGCCTGCACAAGACCTAGCGCGCCTGCCAAGGCTGCCGTTCCAACCAACCAACCCAACAGAATGTCCGGCCGGTACCCTTTGCGCAACGATGCTTCCTGCACCACGATGAAGAAGAGGAGGGGCGTCGAGAAGACGGCAATCCAGTCGACAAAGACCGCTCCTCCCGACAACCGCATCATCGCAAGGTCCGCAAAGATGAATGAGAGACCATAGGCGACGAGGAGCATCCCATAGAGAGCGTCCCACGCCGTCAGTCGATAGCGCCCCACTCGCCCAAATCGGTCCAAAAACAACCAAACCGCCACGAAACGGATGGGTATATCAGTCGGTGAGGTAAACCACTCGTCCCGCAAGCGAGCAAAGATCTCTGCCCCCGCGCCCGTCTTTAAGAGCAACTGACCGAAGATCGCAAAGAAGACGGCGAAGCCGATCAGGTGCGCGAGAATAGCGCCCTTGTGCCGAAGAACCGTCCGGTCCGCCAGCTTCTGGATGCCCGAATGCCGCGCCGGAGCGACCAAACTCACGATGGCAGCGCGCGGAACTCCGCGGGATCAGAGGCGTCGGCGATGGCGTCGCTTTCCGACCCACGGGCCAACATGATGGTGATGTGCTGAACTCCCGAGTCCTTGAGGGCTTGCTGCACGGCAAGAAAGTCCACACTATTCACGCGATTCGCGCGCACCAGCAAGACCACCTCATCGAGTTCAGACGCGACGAACGCGTAATCGGCGGCGTCCGTCGAGGCTTCGAAGTCGAACACGGTGACGTCGCGCTCCAAGGCGGCCAAACTCTCGTTGATGCTGGTCTTTCCGCCGGAGCCGACGACCACGTCCACGCCGGTCATCTCGATGAACGAGAGGTGATCGTTCACGCGCTGAACGCCGGCACCGGTCATCCCGAGACGGCGGGCATTGGGTGAACGCGGATCGAGCGATACCAGGAGGGCGTTCAGGCCTCGGCGCGAGGCGGAGACGGCATAGTTCAGCGCGCCAGTCGAGGATCCTGAATCCCGCACGATGCCAACGAATCCCACCCGATACGGTCTCTTGTCTGCGCGCAACGCCGTCGCGACGAGGGCATCGAACGTCTCGGGAGGCGTCCGGTCCAAACCTCGGAACGGGCTGCTCATGTTCGGCAACGCGCGGAACACGGGTTCATCCGAGAGGAGGTTGAGCTGCATGATCGACCGAATTGGCTGTCTCGAGGACTCCGTGCGCAACATCGACATGATGCCGAGAATGAGACCAAGAACCATTCCGACCAGCATGTTGATGATGGGTTTGGGACTCACCGGATCGGGGTTCACGCTCACACCCGCCAAACGTGTCGGTGCCGATCGACCTTGTTCTGCCAACTTCAACGGTTCCAAAAGGTCGGCGTACTGGGCGTACACCCGCTCAAGGCTGGCCTGTTGGCGGCCGAGGGCGACCAACTGGGTTTGAGCCTCCGGGTACTGCTCCAACTGCGTTTCCGAGACCGACAGTTCCTCTTCCGCTTGGTTCAGGCGCTGCCGAAGGGCGTTGACGGTGGCCTGGGCGTCGCTGAGTTGGCCCTCCATGCTTTGATAAAGCGGATTCGGGGCGACCGTGCTGCCCGCCTGGATGTTGGACAACTGGCTCGCACGCTCCTGCTCGATCTTCTGGATGCGGGCCCGCGTCGCCTTGACCTGCTCGTGGTCCGGTGTGAAGCGCTCCTCCAAGGCCACCAGGTCTGAGCGCAACGTTGCAAGTTGCTGGTCCAGCGCGTAAAGGTTCTGGTTGAACGCCTCCGACTTCGATGCAAGGATGGTCTTGGGAACGTCCTTGATGTTCCGCTCGAGAATCCGCAAACGCCCCTCCGCAGATGCCAGATCGATGGCGGCGAGGTCTCGCTGATCCTTCACATGGGCGATGTTGCCAATGTCCGCTTGGACCTGGGCGTCGAGGTTCGGGGCGTTCAGCTTCTCACGGAGGTTCTTGGCACGGGTATCCAAATCGACCAATCGGGTGTTCACACCCTTCATCTGCTCTTCCAAGGACAAGATCGCCTGTCCCGCGAGTTCGCGGGTCGTCCTGATATTGAAGTCCTGGAATGCGGCATAGAGATTACTCGCCATCGTCTCGGCGTACTTCTGAGTGCTCATACGTACTTGCAACGAGACGATGTCCGAACCCACCTCGGCATCGATGGAGATGTTCTTGACTAGCTCATAGACGTCGAACTCTTCCGTTGGCGGGCCACCGGGACCCACCTGCTCCCAGGTCGCCTGTGCAGCAGTACTAATGACACCAAAACTGGTGAGCTGCTTGACCTGCGTCGTGATGCCGCGTGATCGTGCAAAGTCGGTGAGGTCGCTGACAGAGGCGGCCACAGAATTCACCGGGATGTTGGGAATGACTGCCTTCTGGTCGATCAGGATCTGCACCTGGCCCTCGTACTTCTTCGGCACGACCAGCGACACGCCAAGGGCGATCGCTCCTCCCACCACCATGAATACCAACAACCGAACCCAATAGGACTTGATCACGCGCTGCTCCTCACTCCGCCCGGGCGCACCTGGGCACCCAGAACCCTCTCTTACCCACCATTATGCAGGAACTCGACTCAAGGGACCAGTCGTCCCGATCGAACGCCTCCCTAGAAATAGCCGTTGCTGGTCTTCCCGGCCGCCTCCAAATACTGCTTGATGAACTCGACAAGCTCGTCCTCGGTCGCGCCGCCGTAGGTGGGAATGAACCGGTAGAACACCCCCTCCAAGTCGATCGAGCCCTTGAGCTGGCGGAGGAGGTTGTCGAAGGCGAAGCGCTGCGCGGTCGCGTAATACCCATTGTTGCCCCGATAGAAAAACGCCGTGATCATGGGTTCGCCCTGCAGCGATTTCATCTTCGCGAACGTGATCGGAATCGGGCCCCGCGAGGTCTCGACGTCCTTCTGCACCTCTTCCAGCAGCGTGTAGCCCTGGGACGTGAAGCAGAGGCGCGGATCGTGGAAGCTCTCCTTCCGGTTGCTCGCGATCAGCACGACGTCGAACGAGCGAGTCCCGTTCTGGAACACGCGCGACACGATGCCGAACGGCTTCAGCTCGTCGTACGTCATCTGGTTCATCTTGTAGGACTGCCCCGGGTCGTCCTGGCCCGGAATCATCTTGTAGTCGTCCACCTGCATCGGAGCCAACTTCTCGAGCTGGTCCTCGGTCTTCCCCGCCGCGAGCGAAATGCGGGGGGTGAGCTGGATCGCCAGGCCCGCGATGATGAGCAGGCCGGCCAACACGTACGTTCTCTTCTTCAGTCTTTCCATCCAAGTAGCCTCGCAAATTTGAAGAGCAGGAAGAAACACACCAGCAACGTGATGTACCCGCTGTAATCGTGGAAATCATGTCCCGCTTGAGGCCCGTAGGCGTTCCCCACCACCCCGATCAGCGCGATGCGGAGCCCGTTGACGAACACGGTCAGGGGAAGCAGGATCGCCACCATGGCCATGTTGCCCCACCACTTCAGGTTGGCGATCAACATGAAAAGGATCGTGAACGCGCTCAGGGCGAGCACGAGCTTCAAGCCGCTGCAAGGCACCCCGACGTCGAGCGTGAAGTGCGGAAGGTAGATCGTGGTCGCATCGCCCAGATAGGGGTCGAGCTGAAAGGCTGCGAGCATCTTGAACGCCGCCTTCGTCGAGACGACCTGCAGCGGGTTGGTGTACGTCTGGATGAACGTCGACCAGAGGGGCATCGCGAAACCCAAGTACAGGATCGGCAACGAAAGGTTGGCGGCCCAGCGCCCGCCCGCCAGCAGCCACACCGAGGCGATCAGCGTGAACATGAGCGTGATCGACATGAGCGAGTAGATCTGCGTGACGTGCGTGACCCGGGCAAACCAAAGGAGGGCCAACAGCAACACGCCCGCCGGCAGGAAGGGCCGTACCGGGATCTTCTGCAAACGCGGCCACCAGCGGTAGACCACGTAGACCGAGATCAGCGGTACGAGAAATCCGTGCGAGTAGTAGCCGTCGTCGCCGGTCCACAAAGGCAGCAGTTGGGGCCACAGCGAACCGAATACCAACGCGATGCCGACCGCCAACAGCAAACCTGGTAGGAATGCCGGCGATCGAACGATGGCGCCTAGGTCGAATCCCCCGCCCTTGATCGGCTCCGGAGTCTCGGCAGCCGCCTCTTTCTTGTCTTCGGTGTCGATCATCGTTCTCATCCAGAAACGAACCGCGAACGCGCGGCGTTCCCTGCTTCTCGTGCGGCAAGGCGCGTGCCATCCGCCGATGGCGCTCGTTACAACCTACACGAAAACGCCTCGAGCGTCGTTTCCGCAGTACGTTTCCACGTAAATACGCGGGCGCGTTCCAAACCGTCGCGCACCATCCGCCCGCGAAGGGCTTCGTCCTCCAAGACCGTCTCCATGGCCGCCGCCATCGAGGCCGTGTCGGTCGGGTCGAACGTCCGCACCGCCTCGCCCCCGACTTCCGGCAAAGAGCTTGTCGCGCTGCACACCACGGGGGCCCCCAACGCCATCGCTTCGAGCACCGGCAGTCCAAACCCCTCGTACAGGCTCGGAAAGGCGAAGAGGCGCGCCTTCGCGAAGAGAGCGGGCAACGATCCATCCGGCACGTACCCGAGCAGATCCACCCGATCGGCCAACCCCAGCTCCTCGATCCGCTTCAACAGCGGCGCGTGCTGGTCTCCCCGATTCGCCCCGACGACCACCAGCCCCAACGTGTCGTCCCGCAGCATGGCGAAAGCCTCGACCAAGCGAGCCAGGTTCTTTCGGTAGTCGAGATTGCACAGGGTGAGCACGTAGGACTCGCGCCGCACCCCCAGCGCGGCCAGTTGCTCGTACGCCACGCTTTCGGGGGTGACGGGTTCCACACGATTGCCGGGCCCCAAGGGTGTGACGACGATCTTGGCAGGATCGGCGCCTAAATGCTGCACCAAATCGTTCTTGGTCGCCTCGCTGTTCGCGAACACGACTCTTGCGTTTCGGCACGAGTGCCGGAGAGCCCAGCGATAATAAAGCACCGTTCGCCTCGGGTGGAACTCCGGGAACAGCAACGGGATCATGTCGTGGATCATCACGGCACGGGGCACCGCTCCCGAGAAGGGGATGGCCTGAGCCGCGCTGAACCACCAGTCGGCCCGTATCGAGCGCGCCAGGCGGCCCGCCGTCACATGTTCCCAGAACACGCGGGCGGGCAACGAACGAATGCGAACGGGATGGTGAGCGAAGCCCCGGTGTCGAAGCCACGGTTCGGGCGCCTCGAAATCGTCCGGCGTGAACAAGTCGAACGCATCCTCGGGGGCGAGGGGGAGCATCGCGTCCAGGAGCGCGGCCGCATAGCGCGAGAGCCCGGAGTTCTTCGCCCCCATCGCCGAACTCAACCACATGCCGCTGATCCCGATCCTCACGCTTCGAGCAGCTCCTTGTAGACCTTGAGAAGACCGTCGACGTGCCGCTCCATGGTCGGAGGATCCGCCCAGAAGCGGCGGTGGGCTTCTGCTCCCATGGGGGCAGCCGCTTCGGGAGTCATCGCAAGCAGCGCGTCGGCCAGAGCGCGAGTGTCTCCCGAGCGGAACACCAGCCCGTTCACACCCGGTTCAATCGAACCCGACGCCGCCGCCGCATCGGAAACGATCGCGGGCACCCCCATCGCGGCGGCTTCGAGAACGGCCATCCCCAACGTCTCGAAGAGCCGCGACGGAAAGACGAGCGCCCGGGCCCCGCGCAGCGCGCGCTGCGCCCCGTCGGCGGGAAGCCACCCGGCGAACTCGCAAGAGGGGTAGGCGGCCGCCAGTCGCGCCCTCTCCTCTCCGTCCCCCACGAACTTCGCTCGAACGCCCGCCCGCTCGGCCGCGGCCGCGAACACCTCCGCGCCCTTCTCTTCGGTGAGGCGTCCGAGATAGACGAACTCCTCGGACTTGGCGACTTGCGCCGGACCGCGATCCTCGACCTCGATCGGATTGGGCAACAGCTCGACGCGGGCCCGCTCGGGAAGGTAGGGACGAAGAAGGTCGCGGCTGAACTCCGAGACGCATAGGTAGGCCGCGTCCGCCCGGGGCGCCCCGCCGCGCGCCTTCTGCAGGCTGAGCCGAACCGCGCGCCAAACCTTGCGGGGATAAGGCGCCGTGGAACACGCCGTGGCCCAGCACTTGACGGAGAGCCCCCGCCGGCCGCAGGGCGCCTGGGTTCGGTAGTTGTAGAAACCGCCGTAGGGACACGCCAACCCGTACTCGTGAAGGGTGAACACCGCCCTCGATCCCGGCGGATGGGGCACGGCCGTGACGCTTCCGGTCAGGACGTCGGCGAAAGAGTGGAAATGCACGATCGGGCGGGGACCGCACGCCTCGAGACAGCGCTCCAGCGCGGCCGCGGACTCGCGGTCCCAGAGTCCCCTGACCAGGCCGCCTTGCTCGCGGTTCGACGCCCCTCGTTCCAGGCAAACCACCTTGTGTAGGGCGGCTCGCGCCTCGTCGTCGACGGGGCCTCTGCCCGCAAACAGGGTCACGCGCACGTCGCGGGCGGCCAGTGCTTTGGCCGACGCGAGCGCCACCGCCGACGCGCCCCCGGAAGCGCGGGCATCGTCGCTCACGATCACGACGTGCAGATCCATGGGCCTTCCAGTATAGATCGGTGTGGGCCCTGGCCCGGGTAAAAGAGGAGCCCATGGTCGCTCCACGCAACGTGGTGATCCTGTCGGACTTCGCCCACGTCGCCGGAGGGGCCGAAAAGGTCGCGCTCGTCTCAGCCCGGGCACTGGCCCGACGGGGTCACGAGGTCGTCCTTTTCTCCGCGATCGGACCCATCGCCGAAGAGCTGAAAGGTGTTCCCGGATTGACGGTGCACTGTCTGGAGCAGCAGCCGTTTTTCAAGAGCTCGGGGCGGCTTCGAGCGGCGGCAAAGGTCTTCTGGAACGCCGAGGCTCGGGCCGCGCTCGGCGCCGTTCTCGAAACCCTGGATCCCGCCCAATCCCTCGTCCACGCGCACAGCTACCTGAAGCTCCTGAGTTCGTCCACGCTCGACCTCGCGCTGAAACGCGGGTTTCGGTGCGCCCTGACACTCCACGACTATGGGATCGCGTGTCCCCAACAGAACTTTTACGACCACTCATCGGGAACCATCTGCCATCGCAAACCGCTGGGATGGGCGTGTACGACGACCCAGTGCACGCCGCGCTCGTATCCGGTGAAGGCGGGCCTTCTGCTCCGCGGCTGGATCCAGCAGCGGTTGGCGCGGCTCCCCGCAAGACTCGACGCCTACCTCTCGGTGTCGGAGTTCAGCCACGACGTACTGCGCCCCTACCTCCCTGCCTCCACGCCGGTGATCCCCGTGCGCAACCCAGTGGAGCTGGAGCGGGGCGAGCGTGTGGCCGCCGAAGCGAACGCGCGTTTCACCTTCGTGGGACGCCTCACGACCGAGAAGTCGCCGGAGCTGCTGGCCAAGGCCGCGACCTTGGCCGGCGCCTCGGCGCTCTTCGTGGGCGACGGAGAACAGAGGGCTGCGATCGAAACGGCATGCCCGGGCGCCGAGATCACCGGGTGGATCCCCTCCGAAGACGTCGCGGGGCACACGCGCTCGGCGAGGGCGGTGTGCGTGACGTCGAAGTGGTACGAGGCGGCCCCCCTCGTCGTGTTCGACGCCCTCTCGCAGGGGATTCCGCTCGTGGTCTCCGACGCGTGCGCGGCGCAGGAGTTCGTCGAGGAAGGGGTCACCGGCCTGCTCTTCAGGAGCGGGGACGCGGAGCACTTGGCCGACCGCCTTCGAACCCTGCAGGACGATAGCCTCGTGGAGCGCATGAGCCGCGCCGCCTACGACCGGTTCTGGGCCGATCCGCCGACCGTGGACGCGCACATCGACGAGCTGCTCGCGGCGTACGCGCAGATCATGGCCCGCGCAAAATGAAACCGCGCCGGAGGAGGGACGAGCCTTCCTCGCGGCGCGAGTTCGTTTTGGTCTCCTGGGGGGCTCGGGGATGTACACCTTCCGAACCCTTTCTCATCGCACGGTCGTCACAGGGCGACAAGAGAGCAGGGGACCGTCCTCTCGATGCTGACCCGAAGATGCACTTGGTCTCCGGCGCTACGCTGACGGCACTCGATTCCAAGAAGGCGCCGCCTGGTTGCGAAAGGCTTTTGCGCGCTTCGGGCGTTCTTGATACGGCCCTCCGAACCCTTGCGGGTCAGCGCGGACGTCCTCCGCGCTCACACGTTTTGTACACTTTCCTCTGAAGGGAGTAACGACTTCAGAGCCCGTCGCCCCGTTTCCGGGGTCCCGGAGTGGCGACTCTCCGTCGCCCCTCGTGTAGAAACACTTTACGACAGGGCGGGGCGCGGGCCAAGGGCGAAGTTCTCCACTTTTCCACCCATCCGGTGGGGGAAACAAAGGTGTCTCGCTCGGGAACGGTCGGGTTTCAACCCACAATGCGATCATTGGCGCGGTTTCGCGCGTCTAAGAAATCAACGCCGGCCCGATGAGCAGCACGCCTCCCCAAACCCTGGGCAAGTACCAGATCATCCGCGAAATCGCGCGTTCGAACGACATCGTTTACGAAGCGTACGATCCGCTGATGAACCGTCGTGTTGCCCTCAAGGAGCTGGCGATGCCGGGCGGCAGCACCAACCCTCAGCGCGAGGAACGGGTGAAGCGTTTTCTTCGAGAGGCGCGCGCGGCCGGTTCGCTCACGCACCCCAACATCATGACGGTGTTCGAGGTGGGCGAGGAGAACGGCCGCTACTTCATCGCGATGGAGTACCTCGACGGGCACACGCTCCGCAACGAACTCGATACCCACGGGTTCCTGCCCGTGGACCGTGCCGTGGAGATCGCGCGCGACGTGCTCGACGGGCTCGTCTACATGCACCAGTCCGGCGTCATTCACCGGGACATCAAGCCCGAGAACATCCAACTGCTGTCCGACGGACGGGTGAAGCTGACCGACTTCGGCATCGCGCGCCTGACGTTCGAGCCGAACCTCACGATGGACGGCCAGGTCTTCGGCACGCCGAGCTACATGTCGCCCGAACAGGTGGTCGGCCGCGAGATCGACGCGCGCAGCGACCTGTTCAGCCTCGGGGTCGTGCTGTACGAGATGATCGCCGGCCAGAAGCCGTTCCCCGGGGACTCCGTCGTCGCCATCACCTACGCGATCACGAACAAGCAGCCGGAGGCGCCCGCGCAGGCGCCTTACGCCTTGTGGCAGGTGATCGAACGCGCCCTCGATAAGAGCCCCGCGATGCGGCCCGGCTCGGCCAAGGCGATGCTGGACTCTCTCGACGAGGCCATGCGCTCGCTGCAGAGCGGACAAATGGGGATGGCCCCCACGGTCATGCCGAACCCGACCTATCCGCCCCAAGGCAACCCCTACCCGATGTTCCAAACGCCGTCCGGCATGCCGGTGCCTCCTCCGTTGCCGCAGGGCTACAACCCTTACGCTCCTCCATCCCAGGGGCAGACCACCGTCCACGGCCAGATCCCGGTGTACTACCCGCCGCCCCCGCGCCGGCCGCTGTTCAAACCCGAAACGAAGGCGTTCTTCGCACGGTTGGTGGCGACCCTCTCGATTCTCGGAACCCTGTTCGCTTTGATCGTCGTGGGCATCAACGCGATCAGCACCGTCCTCGATCGCCAACGGCAGCAGGAGCAGGACCGATCCATCCGCGGTCAGCTCCGCAACGTCGACCCCTCCCTACCCTTGGACCAGCAGATCCGGGCCCGCGAGGATCGTATCCAAAGCCTTCAAAGCCCCGTTGCGGTCCAGGACGAAAACAAGGCTTTGGCGGTCCTCTACGAGCAGCAGGGCAAGAAGGAGTTGGACGCGCGGGACCTCACTGCGGCACTCGCCTCGTTCCAGCGGGCGAGCGAGCTGGACCCCGAGAACCCGCTCTTCTACGACGACATGGGCGCGCTCTACGCCCAGGCCGCGCAGACCCTGCCCACGGCCGACCAGCGGATGGAGAGCTGGCAGAGCGCCGCCCAGGAGTGGATGACCGCCCACCGCCTCGACGCGGGACCGCGCAAGCCTATGTTCGGCGAACGCGCGGCCACCGCCCTTTACAACGCGGCCGCGGCCCTCGCCCCCACGGACTCCATGCAGGCCCGCAACCTGCTCTACGATGCGCGCCGATACGCCCCCACGGGCTCCGAAGTGGCGGCGGCCGTCGAGCAGCTGCTGCAACGCCTGAGCGGCTGACCGATGACCAACCCCTACCCTGGCGCGTGCGTTGCGCCTCCGTCGACGAGCAGGCTGACGCCCGTGATGTAGGAGGCCCGCTCCGAGCAGAGGAAGGCGATCGCGTCGGCGATCTCGCGGGGATCGGCGATGCGGCGCATGGGGATGCTCTCCGCCTGCCGCGCCAGGGCCTCGTCCTCCGTCCCTCCCTCCCGCTCGGCCCGAAGCTGCGCCAGGTGCCGTTGCCGATCGGTCAGCGTATGCCCGGGCAGCACCGCGTTGACCGTCACGCCGCGGGGCGCCAGCTCCGATGCTTGGAGCCGGGTGAGATTCTGCAGGCCCATGCGAAGGGTCGAGGAGATGGGCAGGACGCTCGACGGCTCCCGCGCCACCAGGGAGGAGACGTGCACGATGCGGCCCCACCCGCGTTCGGCCATTCCAGGCCCCACGAGCCGCACGAGGCGGACGACGTTGAGCAAGGTGCTCTCGAACCCCTCTTGCCACCGGCTGTCGTCCATCGCATCCAAGGTTCCCGCTGGCGGCCCCCCGGTGTTGGTCACCAAGATGTCGGGGGCGCCCAGTTCGCTGCTGGTGTGGGCCACCCAGCGCTCCAGGTCCTCGCGGGAACGCACGTCGGCGACATAGCCGCGCACCGTGCCCCCGATCCGTTCGCAGGCTTCCCCCAGGGTGGACTCCGTGCGGCCGCAGATCGACACGCGACACCCCTCGCCCGCCAGCGCGCGCGCCGTCGCCAAACCGATGCCCTTGCTTGCCGCGGCCACCATAGCCACCCGTCCTTCGATTTTCAGATCCACTCTGCAATCTTGGCAGGACCTTCAGGAACCACGGGACCCACGAGCCTCGCATAATGGTTGAATCCTCACGGAAACCTCATGCAAGAGGTTCAGGGTGAAGACGCAGTGAACGAAACACCTTCAGCACCTGATCGGACAGTCCTTGCGGCCATCCTCTTTACGGACGCCGTCGGCTTCAGCGCGTTCGCCCGCGAAGACGAGGCGGGTGCGCTCGAAGCGATCGCGGCCGACCACCGCGCGATGCGCACGCTGTGCGGCCAACACGACGGCAAGGTCGTCAAGTCCACCGGGGACGGGCTGATGATGATGTTCGACTCCGCGGTGTCGGCGTTCCAGTGCGCGTTGGCGATCCTGCGCGACGTTCCCCACTCCCGCATCAAACACCGGCTCGGACTTCACTTGGGCGATGTGACCGTATCCGAAGACGACGTGATGGGCGACGGCGTGAACGTCGCTTCCCGCCTTCAGGAGCTGGCCCAACCCGGCGAGATCTGCGCGTCTCAGACCGTCGTCGACGTCGTCCAGAGCCGCCTGAAGTTCGCGATGCGACCGATGGGCGTCCAGACGCTCAAGAACATTCCGCAACCGTTGCGGGTGTATGCCGTGGACCCCTTTGGTTCGGAAACCAGGAAGCCCCACCCGCCGCGCTTGAACGCCCGAGTGGTGGGCTTCGTGTTCGGCGCCATCGCCCTGCTCGCAATCGGCATCCCGCTTTGGATGCTCGCCCTGCGTCCACCTCCCCAGACCGTGGCGCAAAACGAGAGTGGCCCTGTGACCTTGAGCCCGGAGCTCGCCCGCTACCTCGAGAACGGCAAACCGGTCGACGGGACCACGGAAGCCCCCGCGGCACAAACGCCGGAAGAGAAGGCGCTCGCCAAGAAGGTCTCGGATCTCGAGAGCATGCAGAAGTGGTTCGACGAACAGATGAAGGCCTATCCCAAGGAGAAACCACTCACCTTGCCCGCGACAAACGGATCGAAACCCACGCAGGTCTGGAAGGACGAAACGTCGGGAGTGGTTGCCAAATCGTCCGACGACTCGCGCCCCGACGGCGTCAAGGCCGGCACGTTCGTCGAGGCGACGCGCAAGCTCATCGGTCGGATGCCGGAGGGCCCTCAGAAGGAATCGATGCTTCGCAAGCTCGAATCGCTCGCGGTCCCCCGCAAACCTCCGACCTCGACGCCCGGCGACTCGGCCCCACCGGCGCCGATGAGGCCGGGGTTTGTGCGGAACGTTCCGCTTCCCAAGGAAGTTCAGGCGCGTATCGAGGAGCTGGACAACCTGAACGTGGTGCTCGGCGACGCGCTGAAAGGGTTCAGCCCCACGCGTCCGTTTTCATTGGAGTCTCCGGGGCGGCAACCGCTCTCGCTCTGGATCGACGCCGACGGCGACCTCGTGGGCGACACCGGAGACGGCTCCGCCGCGCCCGTCGAGATGGCGACCTATATCCGGGTCGCGCGCGAGCTCTCCAAATCCCTCCCCGACGGTCCGGAGAAGGAAGCGCTCAAGGCCGCGCTGGAGAAATTCGGGCACCGGGACGGCCCGGGAAACTAGTCTGGGAGTGCGCGAGCTTGCTCGTCGCCTTGTTCCCGAGCGGCTCGCCGCGAGGACGGGGAGCCGAACAAGTTCGGCCGATTCAGGGCGTCGCGCAAGCGCGCGCACTCCCAGGTGAGGGCGTCGCGCAAGCGCGCGCACTCCCACGCTAGATCCTTCGGTTGTCTTCCAGCCTCGAAATCCCCAAGGGGTTTCCGTCTTGCAACTCCGGTGGCAGGAGCGCGTCGGGGACGCCCTGGTACGCGACGGGCCTCACGAACCGCTCGATCGCGGCCGTGCCGACCGAGGTGAAACGGGGGTCCGTCGTCGCGGGATACGGGCCTCCGTGCTGCATCGAGGGGCACACCTCCACCCCTGTGGGGAAGCCGCCCCAGAGCACCCTTCCCACCTTATTCATAAGGATGCCTAATAATTCGGCACCCTGAGGATCGGTCGCGGCGCAGTGGATCGTGGCCGTAAGCTGCCCCTCCAGCGATCGGGCGACGTCCCGCACCTCCTCCGTGTCCCGGCACGCAACGGCCAGCCCTGCGGGACCGAACACCTCGTGCGCGAGGTCGGGGTTGGCGAGGAACGTTTCCCCATCGACTTCGAACAGCGCGCCGGTCGCCCGCGTCGCCTCTTGGACCCCGCCGGAAGCGGTCCGACGCACCACGGCCTCGAACTCGGACATGCGCTCGAGGCCCCGAGCGTAGTTCGTGCAGATGCCCTCGGTCAACATCGTCCCTTCGGGGGCTTGGTCGAGCCGCGCCGCCACGGCCGCCAGCAAGGACTCGAAACGGGGCCCGGCGCAGCCGATCAAAATGCCCGGATTCGTGCAGAACTGTCCGACTCCCAGCGTCAGCGATTGCGCGTATCCGGTCGCCAGCGCCTCGACGCCGTCCTCCATCGCCGACTCGAGGACGAACAACGGATTCACGCTCCCCATCTCGGCGAAGACCGGGATCGGGCGCGGGCGCGCCGCGGCCGCGTCGAAGAGGGCGCGACCCGCCGCCGCCGAGCCGGTGAAGGCGACCGCCTCGAGGAGCGGGTGCTGCACGAGGTGGCGCCCCGTGGCCGCCCCGCCGTGCACCATCGAGAACACGCCGTCGTGCAAGCCGCACGCGTTTGCCGCCCGCAGGATCGCCCTGGCGGCCAGCTCCGACGTGCCGGGATGCGCCGGATGGGCCTTCACGACCACGGGGCAACCCGCGGCCAGCGCCGAGGCCGTGTCCCCACCCGCCACCGAAAAGGCGAGCGGAAAGTTGCTCGCTCCGAACACCGCGACGGGACCCAGCGCCACGCGCATGCGCCTCACATCCGGCTTGGGCACCGGCTGACGATCGGGCTGCGCCCGGTCGATGCGCGCATCGACCCAAGATCCCTCGCGCAACAGCCCGGCGAACATCCGCAACTGGCCGCACGTGCGTCCGCGCTCGCCTGCCAACCGCGCCGCGGGGAGCGCCGTCTCCTTCTGGGCCCGCTCGAGCAACGAGTCGCCAAGCGCCTCCAACTCGTCGGCGATCGCCTCCAAGAAGCGCGCCCGCTCGGCACCCGACGTCCGGCGGAACGAATCGAACGCTTCGGCTGCCAGAGCCACCGCCTGGTCCACCGCCTGCGGCTCGGATGCGCGAAAGATCGGGTCCAACTTCTCCCCGGTCTGAGGATCGATCGCGTAAAACACATCGCCCCCGGGAACGCCTTCGTGGGAACCGACGAAATGAGTGCCTTGAATCTCCATGCTCGGCCCGATTATGCTCGTTCAACTACCCGAACCGATCCGGGCCGAAGAGATCGAGGGGCACCGCGTGAGGCTCCCCCTCCAGAAGCTGGGCGACCAGGCGGCCGCTGACGGCACCCAGGCTGAACCCCATCATCGCGTGCCCGCATGCGATCGCGCAGTTCGAAAAGCGAGGCGCCACTCCGAGACACGGCAAACCGTCGGGGGTCAACGGCCGACGCCCGGCCCACACGGGAACACCGGCAAAAGTCGCCTCGGAAAACGCCGGGAAGTAGTCGCAGAACGAGCGGCGAATGCCCGCCACCCGGCGATGGGACACCGAAAGGTCGCCCGCCCCGATCTCCATCGTGCCCCCGATCCGGAACGCGCCCCGCATCGGGGTGGCCGCCACGCGCGCCTCCGCAAGGATCACGGACGCCTTTGGCAGTTGGGGCGGGTCCTCGACGGTCATCGTGTACCCCTTCCCTCCCACAAGCGGGATCCGCACGCCTAACTCGGCCGCCAACCCCTCGGACTCGACGCCGCCTGCCACCACGAACCGGTCCCCCTCGACGATTCCTGCGGAAGTGCGCACGGCACGCACGTCCGAACCGTCTTGTTCGAAACCCAGCGCGTCCGTGGACCAGTGGAAGCACACCCCGCGCGCCTCGAGGTCCTTCACGAGCGCCTCGGTGAGGAGGCCGGGCTCCAGGTGCGCATCGTTGCGGTAGTGCACGGCGCCCACGACGTCCATGTCCACCCCCGGTTCGCGCTCGCGCAAGGCAGCCCGGTCCAGCACGTCCACCGTCATGCCGAACGCGCGCCCGTGCTCGGCCAGCGCCGCCTCGGCGTCGAGCCTTGCCGCGGTCTTGCAGAGCGTGAGCAACCCGTGCTCGACGAACCCGAAGTCACCGCCCAACTCCTTCAGCAAGTCGCGGGTGAGGTCGAGGCTGGCGAGGTGCATCCGCGCAAGCACCGGGGACGCACGCTCCACATGCGCGGAAGTGGCCGCACGCCAGAAGCGCCAGGCCCAGGCGAGCAGCGCGGGGGAGGGCGGCACGTGGAACCCGAAGGGACTCTCGGGATTTGCGAGCATGCGCAGCCCGTAACCCACCATGCCGGGCGCGGCGAGGGGCTCGAAGTGGCTGGGCACGATCATCCCGAGATTGCCCCAGGAGCAGTTGTGCTGGTCCCGGGCGCCCCGATCGATCACCGCGACCTCGTGGCCTCGACGCACCATCTCGCGCGCCGAACAAAGGCCCACGATGCCGGCACCGATGACGACGACGCGACTCATGGGTTGGGCCTTGGGGGATTGCTCATGGCGCCCCCAAGCCCCAGCAGAGCGGGTCCTCGGGGTTCAACAACAGGGTGGATTCTCCGGTGACCCAGGCGCGGCCGGCGATGGTGGGAAGCCAACCGTTCGGTCCGCGACGCACCTTGGCCTCGAACACGCTTCCGGTCACGCTCTCCTGCCGCCACACCTCCCCTTCGGCCAGCTTCCCATCCTGGGCGAGGCAGGCGACCTTCGCGCTGGTGCCGGTGCCGCAGGGCGAGCGGTCGTAGGCCATCCCCGGGCAGAGAACGAAGTTGCGCGAGTCCACGCCCGGCGTGTCGGACTCGGTGTACAGCTCGACGTGGTCGATCTCCGCTCCACCCTCGCCGGTGATTTCCGCGCGCTCCAGCGCCGCCCGGATGCGCGTGGTGAACGCGGTCAACGAGCCGACGTGCTCTAGCGCGATGGGCCGTTCCCCCGCGGAGGCGAGGAAGAACCAGTTGCCGCCGTACGCCACGTCGCCCACCACATGCTCGCCCCCGTCGAGGTGGACGCCCACGTCCTTCACCGTGCGGTAGCTGGCCACGTTGTCGAACGCCACGGCCCCGTCGGGGCGCAACGTCGCCTCGACCAGCCCCACGGGCGTGTCCAAGCGGACCGTGCCTTCGCGCACGCGCCCCAAGTGCCGCAAGGTCTCGACCACGCCGATGGTCCCGTGCCCGCACATCCCGAGCATCCCCACGTTGTTGAAGAACACGACCCCCGCGTCGGAACCTTCCCGCTCCGGCGGGGTGAGGAGGGCGCCCACCAGCACGTCGGAACCCCGCGGTTCGTTCACGATCGCGGAGCGAAACTGGTCGAAGCGCAAGGCGAAGTCGGTGCGCCGCTCGGCCATCGTCGATCCGGCGAGCGCCGGTCCGCCGTCGAGGACGACCCGGGTCGGCTCCCCGCCAGTGTGCGAATCGATGACGCGAACGCGAGTGGGCTCAGCCATGGACCAGCGACTTCCGCTCTCGGGCCTTGCGGATGATCCCGAGTACGCGCTCGCGCTCCTCGCCGGCCAGCGGCATGCGCGGCAGGCGCACCCATTCGGAGCCAAGCCCCGCCTCCTGGATGGCGAGCTTGATGTTCTGCACGAACTTGGTCCCCACGTCGAGGTGCATCACGGGCGTGTACCACCGGTAGAGCGCGCGGGCCGCCTCGATGTTTCCCGAAACGGCGTACTCCCAGAAGCGCTGGTTCTCCTCGGGAAACGCCAGGCCGATGCCTGCGATCCAGCCCTTCGCGCCTAGCACGACGCACTCGAGCGCGAGGTCGTCCACCCCCGCAAACAGCGTGTAGCGATCGCCCACGGTGTTGGCGAGATCCGTGAAGCGCCTCGTGTCCCCGGAGGACTCTTTGATGGCGACGAGGTTCTCCTGCGAGGCGAGGTCCGCGAACATCTCGGGCGTCAGGTCCACCAGGTAGGCGAGCGGGTTGTTGTAGACGATGATCGGAAGACCCGTCGAGCGCGCGACTTGGAGGAAGTGGTTCTTCGCCTCCTCGCCTTCGGCGCGGTAGGCCATGGCGGGCATCACCATGAGCCCCTGGGCGCCGAGCTCTTCCATCCGGCGGGCCGTGCGGCACGCGGCGGCGGTGGACAGTTCGGAGACGCCGCTGAGCACCGGGACGCGCCCATTGGCCGTGGAAAGGGCGACCCGCATCACCTCGAGCTTCTCTTCGAAGTCGAGCGTGTTGCTCTCCCCGAGCGAGCCGAGCATCACGAGCCCGGAGACCCCTGCCCCGATCATCCGATCGATGTGGCGCGCCGTCGCCTCGAGGTCGAGATCTCCGTTTTCGTGGAACTGGGTCGTCATCGCGGGGAACACCCCGCTCCAATCGCATCGCATGGGGGGATTATCCCACGCCGACGGCGCGAAAACGGTCCCGGTACACTTGCGCCGCGCGGAGAGATGGCAGAGTGGTCGATTGCGGCGGTCTTGAAAACCGCTAAGGTGAAAGCCTTCGGGAGTTCGAATCTCCCTCTCTCCGCCAGCTCGCTGGCGGCGGGAGGGCGATGAGAAGCCTGCCCTGAGCGAGCGAAGCGAGTCGAACGGGAATCTCCCTCTCTCCGCCACCCGTTCTCGGGTAGACATGCGACGGAGGTGGAACACATGTTCACTCGCTTGTCCATCACATGGATCCTCGCGTGTGCGGCCCTTGCCGCGAGCGCCGACACCGTCAGCTTGACCCTGAAGAGCAACGGCGCCATCGTCCCAGGTGAAAGCCAGTTCGCCAGCCTCGGGCGCGCGAACACCATCGACTGCTTCTCGTTCGACCTCAAGGCAGCCCTTGCAACGAGCGCGGCAAGCGGAATCGCCACCGGGCGACGCAACTATGCACCGATCAAATTCGTGAAACGAATCGACAAAGCGTCGGTGATGATCTGGAAGGCGCTCACCCAAAACGAGATGATCGACGCGACCTTCAACTTCTACCGCCCCAACCCCAACGGTGGCGAACAGTTGTATTACACAGTCCGCCTCACCCAAGCGCGCGTCACCGGCTTTCACCAGTTCACCCCTCAAGCCTCAGACCCCAAGAACATCGGGTTTGCGGTTTGGGAGGAAGTCGAAATCACCTTCGGCGCGATTGTCTGCGAATACGTCGGAGGCATCCAACATCAGGACTCGCTTCGCAGCGGCGGCCCACCGCTCGGCCGAGTTCCCCCGCCCGGCGTGACGGTTCACCCCCACCCCAAACCTGATCGCTCATGAAACTCCGCCCCGCTTGCCTCATCCTCGCCGCAGCGTCGTTCGATTCCGCCTGCGCCTCCTCCCAGATCGTCGAAATCCGACTCTTCGACGGGGAAACGCTCACTGGCAAGTTGGACCTTCCCGACACCTCGGGGCCGGTGAAGGAAGTGGTGGTCTTCATCCACGGCACGGGGCCGGGAACCTATCTCGACCGGCGCAAGATCTCGACCAAGGAGTTCAACTACTTCGACCTCTTCGAGACCGAATTCAACAAGCGGGGCATCGGGTTCTTCTCGTACAGCAAACGCGGGGTGACCCTGGGCACCGAGCCGCCCACCTTCGAAACCATCGATCGGGTGAAGTTCGCCAAAGTCGTTCCCAGCGTCGAGGTCAAGGACATCGCCTCCGTCGTCTCGTTCCTCAAAGGGCGCGACCGCCTCGCCCAAGCCAAAATCGTCCTTCTGGGATGGAGCGAAGGAACGATCCTCGCGGCGATGGCCGCCGAGAACCCCAAGTCCGGGATCGACGCGTTGTTGCTCGCGGGCTACGCGAACGAGAATCTCTACGACGTGATCCAGTGGCAGTACTCAGGCGCGTCGAGCATGCTGAACCTCTCGCCGATCTTCGATGCCGACGGCAATGGGGCGATCTCGAACGACGAGTATGCGTCGACCGACGAGAAGATCGCGGGATACCGCAAGGCCGCGCTGGGGGACGCGAAATTCGAGCAGCTCGACGTGGACAAGGATGGCGCCCTCACAACTGCCGACTTCCGACTGATCGTCGCCGGCCGCTACAAAGCCCTCCTCGACGCGGTTCAAAGAGACGACGACGCCTGGGTCTGGGACAACTTCTTCCACGTTTCCGTCGCCTGGCTCAAGGAGCACTTCGCGCTCGAGGCCAACAAGACGCGCCTCCTGAAACTCGACCTGCCGATCTCCATCTTCCATGGCGAGCGGGATGCAAACTGCCCCGCCGCAGGGGTGGCGGACATCAGGCGCCGTTTCGAAGTCGCCGGCAAACACAACCTCGAGACCCATCTGTTTGCCGAGCACAACCACGACCTGAACTACCTCGACACCGTCTTCAAGGAGCGGATCCCGGCTGGAATTGCAGCGATCTTCGACGAAGCCGAGAAGCTCGCGCGGGAAGCACGGCCGGGCGGCTAGGCCCCCTGGGAGAGAACGAGTCCTCCGCTGCTGCAAACAGGGTGTTCAGGCTGCGGGTGCTCATCGTGTGCCACGCCCGCCGGACGGGCGTGAGTTCCATTTCGGGGCTGAGCTTCTGAGCACGCCCGTCAAGCGGGCGTGGCACCCCGTGTACCCCGGACACCTCGGACACCCCGGACACCCCGGACACCCCGGACACCCCGGACACCCCGGACACCCCGGACACCCCGGACACCCCGGACACTCCGGACACCCCGGACATCCCGGACACTCCGGACACCCCGGGCACCCCGGGCACCCCGGCAACCCACGGTTGACACCACTCGGCATCTTCCCAGAGGGCTTGTATACTCGCGTGATGCTACGTTGGGTGCGCGCCTTCGGCTTTCTCGCCCTGTTGGGAACGTGCGTCTCGTGCGGCGGTTCGGGCTCTTCTTCTTCGTCGGGGGGCGTCGTCGCGATCCGGGGGGTCGTCCTCGCGAGGGGACTGGTCCAACCCGTTCTCTACGCAGCGAACCCCGCCGATCCGTCGCTCGCTTATGTGCTCGAGCGCACCGGACGGATCCGCTTGCTCGTGAACGACACCCTCCAGCCCACCCCGGTGCTGGACATCACGGGCCTCGTCGTCACGGCGGGCGAGTGCGGCCTGTTCGGCATCGCGTTCGACCCCGATTTCGCGTCCAACCAGTTCGTCTACCTGCATTACAACGCCGGCTCGCCGACCGAAACGAGGATCGTTCGGTACACGATGAACGCCGGCGGCACGTCGCTCGCAAGCCCCTTCCCCATCTTCTCGTTCGTCCAGCCGGCCGCCACCAACCACAAGGGCGGATCGATCGCCTTCGACACGAGCGGCATGCTGATCCTCATGACCGGAGACGGGGGCCCCGGCAACGACCCGAACAACGAAGCACAAACGCCCACCAGCTACCTCGGCAAGATCCTGAGGCTCGATGTCACAGGCGACGACTTCCCCGCGGATCCCGACCAGAACTACCGCGTGCCTTCGGACAACCCCTGGGTTGGCACACCGGGCGTCAACGCCGAGATCTGGGCCTTCGGTCTGCGCAACCCGTTCCGCTGGACCGTCGATCCCGTGACAGGCGGGTTCCTGATCGCCGACGTCGGGCAGGATGCGTACGAGGAGGTGAACTTCGAGCCCATGGGTCGCGGCGGGAGGAACTACGGGTGGCGCCAACGGGAAGGACGTCATGACACAAACAACGCGGGCCCCGCGTTCTCGACCCCCTCCACCGACCCGTTCTTCGAGTACGGCCACGGGTTCGGTGAATCGATCACCGGGGGATTCGTGTACCGGGGAACCGGCCTGGATGCGTCGCTCCAAGGTCGCTACTTCTTCGCCGACTATGTGACGAAACGGGTCGCGTCCGTTCCCTTTTCCCTGACGGGCGCGGGCGAAGCGAAGGCTACAAGCCTCGCCGCAGTCTTGGACCACACTGCGTCCATCAACGCTCCGTTGGGTGCGGAGGCGATCGACGGCCCCGTGTCCCTGACCCCGGACGCAAACGGCGAGATCGTGATCGTGGACCTTCATAGGGGGACCGTGGTCCGGCTGGTGCCCTAGTACAGGAACATCGGCTTGCCCAACATGCTCGCAACCTTCGGGCGGTAGTTCTCGGCATCGTACAGCTCGGCCACGTCGACGGTCTTCTTTCCGGAAAGACCCTCCGCCATCGGCACCACGGTGTACTTGCCCTCCCGAAGGGCCACCATCCGCCCCGATTGGCCGCTCAGCACCAGCTCCGTGGCGAGGTTCGCGTACGAGATCGCGACCATCCGGTCGAGAGCGTCGGGCTCGCCGCTTCGCATCAGGTATGCGAGCTGCTGGTAGATGATGTTCTGGCCCGTCAACGCCTTGATCCGCTCGCCGGCGACTTCGCCGATGCCCCCGAGCTTCCGGTGGCCGTACGCATCCTGCTCGCCGGTTTCGAGCACCTCGCCACCCACCATCTGGGCGCCTTCGGAGATCGTCATGATCGCGTAGCCGCTGGGGTTCTCCTCCTTGTCCTTAAGGAGCAACTCCGACAGCCGCTCCACGTCGAACGGGACTTCGGAGATGATCGCCCGGTCCACGCCGGCCAGGTAGGCGGAGATGAGCGAGGTCTCGCCGGAGTTGCGTCCAAACAGCTCGACGATGCAGATGCGCTCGTGCGAACCGGTGGGCGTGCGCAGGGCCGTGATGAGGTCCACACTGCGCGTCACGGCCGTCGAGAAACCGATGCAGTAATCCGTGCCCGGCACGTCGTTGTCCATCGTCTTGGGCACCGCCACGATCGGGAACCCTTCGCGATCCAGGCGTGCCGAGTAACTCAGCGTGTCGTCGCCCCCGATCGTGACCAGCGCGTCGATCCCGAGGAACTCGAGGTTGCGCAACACGTGGGGCGTGAAGTCCGCCCGGTCGTCGGCGCTCATCGCCTCGTGGTCGCCCCGCCACAGGAACGACGGTATCCGCTCGCTGCTCACCCGCCCCGGATTTGTCCGGGAGGTGTGGAGGAAGGTGCCTCCGCTGCGATCGATCGTGCGGGTGTTCGCCCGGGTCAACGGCAGGACGTACTGATCCTGGCTCCCCTCGTCCTCAGGGTCGAGATGGAGAAGCCCCGCCCATCCCCGTCGGATGCCGAGCACCTCGTGGCCCGCGGCCGTCGCACGCGAGACCACGGCCTTGATACAAGGGTTCAGGCCGGGGACATCGCCCCCGCCCGTCAAGATGCCAATTCTCTTCTTCATCGATTCGATCTGCTGCTCCCAGGTTTCGGCCAGATCGTCCCGACGGTGGAACCGTCCGGCAACGGCGCCGGACCCCAAGTCTGCCGTGATCATGGCGCCTTTCCCGAAGGGCCGGCACCCAAGTTCCTATTCTGACCGCCCGGACCCTCGTGGTGCCACCGGGATCGCCCCGCCGGGGCGTCGTCGCCCGCCCCACCAGGACGCGAGCGCCACGGCCGGCACGCTCAAACCCGCGATCCAGGGAAACACCGCCAGGAGGGGAAACAGGTCCGGCCGCTTCGGCACGGTGACCCGCAGAGTGGTGGCGACCTGCTTCCCCAAAGGGGCCACCGCAATCAAATCGCCGCGCGCATCGACAGCCAGCGAGTAGCCCAGGGACGCCGCGCGCACCATCGGCACCCCGGCCTCCACCGCTCGGAACGGCGCCGCCATCCGTAACTGGTCGGGCGCGGCCGTGCCCATGTACCAGTCATCGATCGACATCTGCGCAAGCAGCTGCGCGCCATTGGCCGCCTGCTTGAGCCCCACGTCGTAGAACAGCCCTTCGAAGCACAGCATCGGCCCCACCCGCAGCCCGCCCACATCGATTGCGGTGACGCGCTCTCCGGGTTGCAGGTCGCCTCCCGGCACGTGAAACGCGTCCAGGAAGGGCAGGAACTGGCGCCCCGGCACGTACTCGCCGAACACCACCAAACGCGTCTTGTCCGCGTAGTGCCACTTGCCGTCGAACGCGAACGCCGCCTGGTACGCGGGATCGCCTCCCCGCTTGCCACCGAAGACGGTCCCCGGAATCACATCGAAGGACGGGTGGGGCGGGAACGCACCCTCGTTCACGAGCCCTTCGGGCAACACCACGAGGTCCACGTTCTGGGTGGCCGCCGACAAGATGATCTCGTTCACGGCCATCGCTACCTCGCGATCCGTCCGGGCGGGATCGCCGAACGCGAGATCCACGCCGGGCTGGCCGAGCGTGACGGTCTTCACTTCGCCCGGTGCGGGCGCGTTGTAACGCACCAGCGAAAGGGCGAGCAGCGCGACCAGTGCCATGGCGCCGTTGCGGGTTTCCAGGAAGCGGTCGCCGCGAAGGAACCTCGCTCCCAGCACGTTGGCGAGCACCACCCACGCGGACACGGCGTAGATCGTCCCGTAGTGCGCGAGCTGGATCATCGGCGTCAGCAGCCACAACGGGGTCGCAACCAACCCCCAGGGGAAAGCCAGCACCAAAATGTACGAGCGAAGCAGCTCCACCCCAGCCCACACGATCGGGATGAGCCACGGTCGCCTCCAACTCCAGCAGCGCTGCACGAGCCATCCCGCACCCATGAAGTAGAGCGCTCCCGCCGCCGTGGCGAGGAGCCATGGAACGGTGCCCAACACCCAACTGTGCGTCCACCGCGAGACGAAGGGCTGAAGCCAGAACATCTGCCCCCCCATGAACACCAGGCCGAACGCGTAACCCGAACGGGCGGCTTGGCGCGGCGTCGCGTCCGCGAGGGCGCCAAGCCACGGCACGAGAGCCACGAACACGAGCAACGACAAGTCGAAGGGCGGAAACGCCGCCAGGAGCAGGATCGCGGAAACCAGCGCCGCGCCAAAAGGCGAACCGAAGAACGCCACCACGGGCGAGCGCGAGTCCCGTTGCGCCGCCGCGGCCCTTTGCCGCGCCGCTTTGGTCGAGGCGCGCATCAGGTCTTCAGCGGCCCGAGCCATGGAGGCCCCCTGCGAGCGCCTCGAGCCCCTCGAGGTGGGCGGCGTCGTTGTAGCGGAGCATCATGAAGAGCCCCTCGGGACGGCGCTGCAGTTCGGTCACCGACGCGTTGAGAAAACGAAACCCTCGGGATGTGATGAGGTTTCCTTGCATCAACTTCGCCAAAAGCAGGGCGGCGGTGCCTCCGTGGGTGACGACGGCGACCGAGTCGGGCATCGCGACAATGCGCTCGACCACCGGGTCGAGGCGATCCCACACATCGGCGAACGACTCGCCACCGGGCGGCCGCACCGTGAAGGCGGGCGACCCGCCCGCAAGGGCTTCGGCCTGCGCCCACAGCTCCTCGTAGGGCAGCCCCTCCCAATCGCCCATGTGGCGCTCGCGAAGTTCACGCAGCGGCTCGAGCGCCGCTCCGGCCGCCTCGGCCACCGGACGGGCCGTGTCGTAGCTTCGTTTCAGGTCGCTGGTCAGTACCGTTTGCAGACGCGCGCCCTCGAAGGCCGAACCCAGCCGTCTCGCCTGCTCCAGCCCCGTCTCGTCCAGCGAGACGTCGGTGTGGCCCTGGGCGCGCCCCTCCAGGTTCCACGCGGTTTGGGCATGGCGGATCAGGTACAGGCGCATGGGCCGTTTATACCTGCCACGGCCGCAGTTCCGGCCCCTCGTTTCCGTCCTCGTCGAGCCGCACGCCGCCCAGCAGCAGAGTCCGGGCACCCGCCCCCTCCTGCATCGTCGAACGCACGCGGACGACTCCATGCCGAAAGTCGATCGTTTCGACCCGGCCGATCGCCAGAGGCTCGCCTCGATCGCGGCCCAAGGCCGCCAATAGGCCCGCATAGGCCCCGGGCGGCACGCGGTGAAGCGTCTGCGCGTGGCAACGGTCGAGCGCACGCGCGACCGAAGCATCGTCGGGCTCGGTCTCGGCCACGAGCAGCAGCGTCTTCCCGCACAGCTCGGCATGGGACACATGGACCAACCCCAGCGCGTCCAAGTCGGTTCGGGGGATGGGATGGCCCGACCCGAGGCGCGCACCCCGGATCGACAAGGTGGCCAGGGGTACCTCGGCGACCGTGCCCTCTTCGAGCATCCGAAGCCACTGGGCTTTGCGCTGAGCGTGCCTCACCATCTCCGGAAACGCGCTCTCGCGGGCGACGGATTCCGGGCCGATGCTCCATCCCAACGTCTCCACGCCCGCTCCCTCCGGCGTCAGGATCCTCTCGGGGGCCACCAGATCGTCGAGCAGGAGCGCAAGTTGCCGCAACAGCGGGCTCCGGCGCAACGGAAAGAGCTGCACGACCGCATCGGGCCCCGCCTCGGCAAGCAGCTCGGCCGCGCCGGCGACCAGCAGGTGCGGTGCGCGGCGTGCATCGAGGGAGCCGTAGAATCGCCAACCGACGACTTTGCCCGAGCGCACCCGCAGCAATCGGCCGGCGGGGCCAAAGTGCGCGTCCGAGGGGTCCAAGTGGACGAGGTCGGCGTCGCCGTGGTGCTTCAACCACTCGCGCCATGCCGTGTTCGAGTCTCCCGCAAGGAGCGTCCGACCCATCCGCACATTATGAACGGCAGACCATCGGGGGGGAGAGCAAAAGAGAGTGGGAGGGAGCTTCCCTGCTCCGACCTCCGTTTCCACCGAGTCCGTGGTGTCTCCTTGAACTTTTATACCCGATTGGGCCACCCGGTGTTCCCGAGTTTTCCACCCGACCGGCTAGTTTTCCAGCCCGCCACGGTCGAAACGCTCGATCTTGACCCGGTCCCGCAACTGCTTCGCGTACGACTGGCGAGCCCCGGTGAGATACGTGGCCTTGAGCTGGTCCATCTCGACTCCCACCGCCGCGCTCCCCTGGCGCTCCATGCGGAAGATCTGGATGCCGTTGGAGGTCTGGGCGGGTTTCGTGACCTTTCCCGGCTCGAGCTTTTCGAGCTCGCTTCGGACCGTGTCAGGAAACGCCGACAACGGTCTCCAGCCCACGGGACCGCCGCTGGGTCGGCCCGCGGGGTCGGCGAGACTGGCGAGCACGGTCTCCCAAGGTTCGCCGCCCTGGAGCCGGGAGTAGGCGTCTTCGGCCTTCTTCAAAGCGGCCGAAAGGGAGCTTGCCTGCTCGTCGACGGGTTTGATGACGATGGTGGAGACGTTCACGTACTCCTTGGGGTCGAATTGGCGCAGCACGATCCCGTCGATCAGGAGCTGACTCGCCACGCGCAGGTAGAGGCGCGAGCGCGGGAACCCTTCGTCCTTCAACGACTGCTCGGGCGTCTGGCCGGGCTGGAGGCTCGAGCGCACAGCCTCGATCTGCCGATCCACCTCGGCTTCGATCTCCTTTTCGGGAACCTGGACGCCCTTGCTCGCGGCCTCGGCCTTGGCCATCTGGTAGGAGATCAAGTCCATCAGCGCCTCGTCGGCGCGCCAGTCCCAGAGAAAGGGCTCGACGTCAGATGCCTTGATCTCCACCCCGTCGACGCGCGCAAGCACCCGAGACGGGGCGGGGGGCGGGGTCAGGTATTTGGCGGGAAGGTCGGCCTTGAACGGCGCCTGCTGCACGGCGAGCGCGAGTGCGGCGAAAAGTGTGCTGAAAATCATGGGGTCACGCTACGATAGACTTCTGCGACCCGCTCGGCGTTCCGGTCGATTCGAAACCGCTCGGCCGCCGCGACTTTGGCGGCGCCGCCGAGGGTCTCCAGGGTCAATGGCAGGCCCAACATCTCGACGATCGTGCTTCCGAGCTGCTCGTCCGTGTCGAACAGCATTCCCGAAAGGTCGGGATCGATGAGTTCGGCCAGGCCTCCGGTATCGCGCAGGAGGACGGGAAGGCCGCTCGCCATCGCCTCCATCGCGGCCATGCTCGTGCCGCCTCTGCGGCTGGGCACCACGAAGATGTCGGCGGCCGCCATCACGACGGCCGGATCGTCCACGAGCCCGAGCAGCCGGACCCGCTCCGGCTGACGGCTCTCGGCCGCGAGGCGGCTCAACTCGTCCTTCTCGGGCCCGCCGCCCGCAAGGACCAGGGTCGTGTCCGGCTCGGACTCCCACACGCTTTCCATCGATCGGACGAGCGCGTCGAAGCCGCGGTCGGGAACCCAGCGCCCCGCGCCGGCCACCACCGACCCCCCGGTCGGAAGCTCCAACGCCGCGCGCGCCTGGTCGCGGTCGAGCGCCTGGTGGGGTTGGCGGACGCCGATCACCACGGTCTCGAGATTCATCACCAGGATGTCGTCGAGCGCCTTCCGCACCGCGCGCGCCGAGCAGAGCCCTGCGGCGGAGTCGTTGAGGCGCCCCACGAACAGCGGGTGGCGCGTCTTCGGCAGGTCGTAGGCCGTGTAGATCCAGGGTCGCTTGTCCCCAAACGCCGCGCTGCACGCCCAGGCCGTTCGGTAGCCGACCGCGTGCACGACGTCGAAGCCCCGCGCGGTGTCCACCAGCCGCTTGGAGACGTGCTTGTCGAACTTGGGGCCGGTTTCGTTCGGCATCCAGTCCGTGGCATCGACCGCCGCGGCCTCGACATCGCAGGCGCCCAGCGCCTCGGCCAGATCTTCGGCATAGCGGGCGATGCCGCCCCAGTTCTGCCGCGTGAGGAGAAGCGATCTCATCGGGGAACGACCTGTGCGTCGATCAACGAAGAGAGAACCCGGTCCGGCGTGAGTCCCTCGACCTCGGCCTCGGGGCGCAGCACGATGCGGTGGCGAAGCACGGGGAGGGCCATGGATTTCACGTCGTCCGGGATCACGAAGTCGCGGCCGCGGATCGCGGCCAGGGCCTTGCCGCAGTTGAGCAGCGCGATCCCGGCCCGCGGTGAGGCGCCAAAGAGGATGTCGTTGGCCTTGCGGGTGGCTTTCACCAAGTCGTGGATGTAGGCAAACACCTTCTCCTCGACGGCGATCGCAGCGACTTGGGCTTGGGCCTCGATGAGGCCCGCGGCATGCACCACCGGCTCGATGCCGGCGTCCTCGAGGCTTTGCGGCCGAAATCCGGAGTGGTGGCGCTTGAGCACGTCGATCTCCGCCTCGTCCGCGGGATAGTCCACGACGATCTTCAGCAGAAACCGGTCCTGCTGCGCCTCGGGCAGCGGGTAGGTGCCCTCGAACTCGATCGGGTTCTGCGTGGCGAAGACGAGAAACGGGGGCGGAAGCGGGTGCGGTTCGCCGTCGATGGTGACCTTGCGCTCCTCCATCGCCTCGAGGAGCGCCGCCTGCGTTTTGGGAGGCGTGCGGTTGATCTCGTCGGCGAGCAGCACGCTCACGAACACCGGACCCTTCTTCAACCGAAAGTCGTTCTCTTTCGGGTCGAACACGAGGGTTCCGATCACATCGCTGGGCATCAGGTCGGGCGTGAACTGGACGCGGCCGTAGGCGAGGTCGAGCGAACGCGCCAACGCGCGGACCATGAGCGTCTTGGCGACGCCGGGAACGCCCTCGAGCAGCACGTGGCCGTTCGCCAGCACGGCGACCAGGACCTGCTCGATCACCTCTTGCTGCCCAACGATCGCCTTGTCGATCTCGGCCCGAATCGCTTGGGAGAGCTCCTCTACCCTCATCGCGGTGGATTGTACTTGGCCCCCGCATGGGAAGGGCCCGGTCTCATCTAAAATAGGGCCCATGCTCGAAGTGGACCAGCTCGTCAAGCAATACAAGCAGTTCCGTGCGCTCGATGGGCTCAGCTTCACGATTCGACCAGGAGAAATCGTCGGGCTGCTCGGCCCCAACGGGGCGGGCAAGACCACGGCGCTTCGCTGCATCGCGGGCATCCTGCGCCCCACCAGCGGCCAGGCGCGCATCAACGGTCACGACGTCGTGACGCAACAGGCGCTCGCCAAGGCGGGGCTGGCCTTCGTCCCGGAGGTCCCGTCGCTGTACGAACTGCTCACGGTCCACGAACACCTGCGATTCGTGGCGATGTGCTTCCACAAGCTCGACGCGTTCGAACAGCGCGGGCAGGTGCTCCTCGAGCGGTACCACCTCTGGGAGAAGCGCGACGAGCTGGTGGCGACGCTGAGCAAGGGCATGAAGCAGAAGCTGGCCGTCGCGTGCGCGCTCATCCACGATGCCAACGTGATCCTGTTCGACGAGCCGATGATCGGCATCGACCCCGCGGGATCGCACCAGTTGAAGATGGAGATCATGCGCCAGCGCGACGCGGGGTGCGCGATTCTGGTCTCGACCCACCTGCTGGACACGGCCGAGAAGCTCTGCGACCGGGTGATCATCCTGGCGCGGGGCCGAAAGCTGGCCGAGGGCACGCTCGAGGAGCTTCAGAACGCCAACGAGATGCAGGGGCAGAGCCTGGAGGGCGTGTTCCTCCGGCTCACCGAGGAGGGGACCGATGAGACCGCTGGTCTACCTCACGGTTAGGTCCCTGATCAACGGAGTGCGCCGCGCGCTGACTTCGCCGCAGCGCCTGATCGGGCTGCTCGCCTTCGTGGGCTGGTACTTCCTCATCTTCCTCAATCCGGCTCGGTCGGATCGGGAGATTCGCCTGCCGGAACAGGCCGTGGGCTCCATCGAGTTCCCACCGATGGCGGCCGTGGATGCGGTGGTGTTCACGGTCTTTGCGGGACTTTCCCTTTTGTTGGCGCTGGGGATGTTCGGTCCGCGGCAGGGTTTCAAGCCCGCCGATGTGGACGTGCTGTTCCCCACTCCGATCTCGACGCGGCTCGTCCTGGTGTTTCGCATCGTCCGCGAATACCTCGTCACCCTGATCGTGCCCCTCCTGGTGGGGCTCTTCACGCTCCGCCCCGTCGCCTCCGGTTGGGAGGCGCTGTTCCGAAACGTGCACCTGCCGGGCTCCGCGGGCCTAACGGGCCGCATGATGTTCGTCGCGTGGATCGCGATGGCGCTGTGTTGGGTGGCCATTTCGTACGCCGCCAGCCTGTTCGTCAACCGAAGCGACCTGCAGAGCGACCGCAACAAACGGGTGATGGTGAGCGTGGGTGTCGGGCTCGTCGTGGGCGTGGTGGCGTTCGTGGCCTTTCGGCTCCGCGGGGTCTCCGAGATTTCGGACGCGATCGATCTCGCCCACGAGCCCGTCCTGCGCGTCTTCTTCTTCACGTCGACCCTGGCGACGATGTTGGTGATGGCGCCTCTGGAGGGCAATTTGACCGAGGGCCTGATCGGCCTGGGCGGCCTGCTCTTCGTGATCGTCGGGGCGTTGCGCATCGCGCTGACGCAGGCGGACTGGCTGTACGACCAAGCCGCGGCCAAGACCCACGACACGCACGCCGCCCAGTTGCGCATGCGGCAGGGCGATTACTACGGCACGATTGCCGCCGCCGCCCGCGCGGGAAAGGTGAAGGCGGGACGCCGGGGGTGGATGCAGCGTCTGCGCATGCAGGGCCCTCTCGCCCTGCTCTGGAAGGAGATCCTGCTTCAACTGCGCGGCGCACGGACCATGGTGATCACGTTCCTGTTGCTCGGCACCATGATGAGCGCGATGCCTGCGCTCCTGCCCGCCCGAGCCGACCGGGCGGAGCCGATCGGCGTCCTGACCGCGGTGATGCAGGGAATCGCGTTGCTGGCGATGGGCATGGGGTTCGCGCAAATGGGTTCAGTGGAGGTCCTCAAGCGCGTGGACCTTCAGAAGCCTCTGCCGTTTCCAGCGTCCACCACGGTCTTCGTGGAGATCGCGGCCAAGGCGCTGCCCAGCACGCTGGGCCTCTGGTTCGGCGGCCTCGTCGCGCTGCTTCTGCGTCCCTCGCTGTGGACCGTCATCGCCGGAACGTCCGTGATGGCCGCTCCCGGGGCGCTCCTGGTCGCGGCCATGGTCTTCCTGATGACGGTGCTGTTCCCGGATGTCGAGGACCCGACCCAGCGCTCGTTCCGCAACCTGATGACGCTGCTTGGCATCGCGGTGACGGGCATCTGGTCGGTCGGCATCTTCGGCGGGCTCTGGGCGCTGGGCATCTCTCCCGCGCTCGCGGCCATCCCCGCGGCTGCGTTGAACCTCGGGCTGTCCATCGTCGCGGCGATGGTCGCGGGGCGGCTTTACAGCTCGTACAACCCGTCGGAATAGGCTGGGAACGCAAGTCGGTACAATCCCGTTGCAAATGGGACGCGCTGTTTCGTCGGCGCACGAAAGCAGGATCGCCGTCATGCGTTCAGGGACCAAAATCGCCATCGGGTTCGTCGCCATCGCCGCTGGGGCCTACTACGGGTACCAGCGGGTCACCGAAGCGATGATCATGGGCAAGACGTTCCCCAAGATCGTTCCCGGGAGCGTCAACCTGCTGGGCGTCCACGCCGGCAGAGGCTTTCGGATCGTGGTCCAAAACCAGATCGCGACCCTGGTCGAGGGCGCGTCGGGAGAGTTTTCCGCGCCAGACGATTCGGGCAACGAATCGGAGACGGACTCGTTAACCGGACGGCGCCGAATTCCGATCCGCGAGATGCTGCAAAGCATGCAGGGCGACACCAAGGCCTTGGGCGAGTTCATCATGGCGATGAACGACCTCAGGGAGAGCCAACTGCCCCCTGTCCGCGTGATGTGGGAGGCGGACGACGTTCGGAAAGCGCTCGACGGGGATCCGGCTCTCCTCGCGAAACTTCAGACGGAGTTGGGAGTCACCCTCGACGGCTCTCCCCTGCCCCAGATCCGGTTCTCCTCGATCCAGAACGGGATCGTCATCCGCAGTCCGGTGACGGTCCGAATGCCCGAGGACGCGGAGAGCCCCGAGGCGACAGGCTACATCCTCGAGCCGTACAAACCCACCTTCTGCAAGATCGTCGAGGACAAGTACGCAGAGAAGCCCGAGGTCACGAACTCGATGGTCTTGGGCACCATCCGGGACGAGGCGCAACGCCTCGTCGATGACCCGAGCGCGCGCGAAAACGTCCGAAAGGCGTTGGAGGCCAGGCTCGACCCCAAACGTTTGCAAGGGTTCGCGGCCGCTCCGGAACGAGTCTTGCATTCGGCGAAGATCGTGATCAACGAAGACGCGATCGTCGACGCCACCTCCGTGGAGAGGACCAGCACCAACGGGGTGCGGTTCTACGATCTGAAGATCGACCTCACGGAAGAGGGGCGGGAGCGACTTTGGCAGTACAGCAAGCACCGCGTGGGCTCGCAGCTGCTGCTGGTCGTGGACGGCATCGCGATCGGCGCGCCGCGCATCGAGCACGAGCTCTCGGGCGGCGTGGTCACCATTACCCAGCTTCCCGACAAGGTCCTCGTGCAGGACGCAGTGGACCTCATGAAGAAAGCGAACAAGAAGGCAGAGAAACACCCATGATCCAGCATCGCATCACCCTCGGCGCGCTCGCCGCCCTCGTCCTCGCCGGTTGCGGCAGCGGCGGAGGCGGGAGCTACGAAGCCAAAAGCGTCAAGCAGATTCCACCCGCCAAGCTGGCCCCGGGCCAGGAGGCTTCGATCTTCCCTTGGAAGGTCGGCAACCAGTGGACCTACACCCTCGACGGGTTCCGCACGTCGGCAACCCAAGGCCAGCAGTCGGACCCCACCATCGAGATCACCTACCGCGTGGTCTCCGTCGATCCCGTTCCCGGTGGCGAAAAGGCCACGCTCGAGGTCACCCAGGACGGGCAAGTCCAGGACCGACAGGTCTGGATGCGCAACGACAAGGGCCTGTTCCAGGTTTCCGTCGGCACCGAAGGGACGGCGTTCGAACCCATGCAACCGGCCCTGCTCTTTCCCCTCGACACGGGCAGCACGTTCAAGTGGTCTGGCAAGGGCATTGTTCCGGGCGGGAAAGTCGGCACGTCGAAAGCCGAAAGCAAAGTCACCGGCCCTCAAGAGGTCGACACCGAAATGGGACGCATGTCCGGCATCGCGATCGAGACGTCCTCGCAGTGGGAGTCCGGTAACCTGAAGGGGTTGACGAACAGCGTTTCCTGGTGGGCCCCGGGGACTGGTATCGTCCGGTTCAAGCAGACGGCCATCGCCAACCAGGTCGCCATCACCCAACTCTTGAAACTCAAAAGCGCCACCTTGAAATGAAAACCTTGCCCACCCCCTGGATCTCCGCCGCGCTCCTCGCGTGCCTCGTCGTCGCCTCTGGATGTGGAGGTTCGAAGGAGCCGGTGACCAAGGTGGACACTCCCAACGCGACCACCGGGGCCGCGCCGGCGACGGCGGAAACCGGCGCGCAGACCCCGGTCGCGCTTTCGGAACTTCCCGACGCGCTCAAAACGGACGCGTACGAGTACTACGGGTTGGGCAACACGAAACCGATGGACCTGGAACGCACCGTGGCGGGCGATCCCAACGTGGTGACGGGTTCCCAGCGCTTCTGGCTCAAGGAAGTGAAGGATGGCAAGGCCACCTTCGTCGTCGAGCGCACCGGCGGGTTCGCGAGCGTCGGAGACAGCGAACTTTCGCTCGAGCCCGACGGGCTCTACGCCATGAGCTCGACCATCGGCAAAATCACGCCCCACCAGTTGGAGCTTCCCGCCAAACTCGACGTGGGCACGAGTTGGACTTCAGAGACGAAGCTCGAAGAAGCCAACGGCATCTCGCTGGAGCAAAAGGCGACCAACAAGGTCGTGAAGATGGAGAAGGTCTCGACCAAGGCCGGCGACTACGACGCCCTGCTCGTCGAATCGTCCGGTCCCGCGAAGATCAACGGCGAATCGATGGAGATGCGCACGAAGGCCTGGTTCGTCAAAGGACTGGGAGCCGTCAAAATGGAGATCGTCCAGATACCGAAGAGCGGCCCGAAGCAGACGATCACCATCCAGGCCACCAAGTAGTCTCGTCCATGATCACCATCCTCCTCGCAGCATCGATCCTCGCCCCCTCCGCTGCGGACTACTTCCCGCTGGTCCCTGGGACCAAGTGGCACTACGAGGAGCACGTGGGCAAAGGCGTGACCATCCACCTCGACGAGGTCCTCGAGCCGGTCGACGTGGGCGGGCATCCCGCCACGCCGATCGCCTCTTCGCTCAACGGCCACGTTTACGACACGGTGTACTACCGCGTGGTGGACGACACGGTGATGCTCGTCGCCTACGATGCGAAAAAGCCCCTGGAACTGCCCGTGCCCATTCTCAAGGTGGGGGATGGCCGCATTCGCTGGGAGCATGTGGGTGAAACGCAACTGGCGAACGAGCCCGCCGCCCTTTCGATGAAGTGCGAAAGCGCGCCGAAGGGAGAGCGCGAGGTGCTTGGCCGCCGCGTCCCCGTCATCGAGCTGAAGGTGGACGCCTCCGTGGGAGGTTCGGACATGACCGGCATCCGAAATCGGCAAACCGCCATCTACGCCAAGGGCATCGGCCTCGTCGAGCTGAAGGGCGAGGGAACGGTCGGTCCCCGGACGACGAAGTTCGAGCGCAAGCTGGTGAAGTTCGAACCTGGAGGGGCCTCGTGAGGCTGATCCTCCTCGCCGCTCTGACCGCCGCGGCGGTGGGGTGCGGCTGCAAACCCGCAGCGACGTCTCAAGGGCCCTCGCTGCGCGACATCGAGGTGTTCAAGCCCGACTCCCTTCCGGGCGAGAAGGCGAAGCTCGTGCTCGCGGGCACCGAGTTGCCGGTCGAAGTCAAGCGCCGGATGGACGGAAACGAGGTCGTGATCGAACTCTGGGCTCACGGCGAGGTCGTTCAGCAGGAGCGGTACCTTTCGACGAAGGACGCCTTCAACCTCGCGATGGCCGGCGGCGAGCGCTACGATGCCCCCTTGCCTCTCTTGAAGTTTCCGATGAACGTCGGCGACGCGTGGGAGTGGAAAGGCCAGCTCAGCGCAGGCGACATCCACCGGACCGCCACCGCCAAGATCACCACCTCGAGTGCCCAGGTTTACGTTCCGGAGCCTGAAACGGCGGTCAAGGTCTCGGTCGAGATGTCCTTGGACAGCGGCGCGCCAACACCGGCCAAGCGCACCTTGACGTTCTGGCTCGTGGAGGGCCGCGGAGTCGTGAAGCGCGAGTTCGGCGCCGGTTCGACGCGTGAGCCTGGCTAGATCGCCTATGAAATCGCGGCCGATCGCCCCGCAACTGGGTGCCGAGGACCGCACGCGCACCTTGCTGCGATTCGATTGGTGGCTGCTGCTGGCGGCCTTCTTGCTCATCCTCACGGGCCTTCTTTCACAGTACAGCATCCAGTACAGCCGCCCCGAGACCGGCTTCTTCACCAAGCAACTGCTCCGCACGATCGTAGGCTTGGTGCCGTTCTTTCTCTTTCTCCGCATCCCAGCCCGCACGTGGCAACGCGGGGCGTGGACCCTCTACGCGCTGAACATCGTGCTTCTGGGCGCGGTCTTGGTGGCCGGACGCTCCGGGGGAGGCGCGACCCGATGGATCCAGATCGGGCCGCTGGACTTTCAACCGAGCGAGATGGCCAAGTTGTTCGTCACGCTGACGGTCGCGACGTTCTTCGCGGCGAGGACCGAGCACGTGGACAGGTTCTCGACCTTCGCACTCTCGTTCCTCCACGTACTGGTTCCCATGCTGCTCATCTTCAAGCAGCCGCACCTGGGGGGAGCGCTGGTCATCCTGGTCATCTGGCTGTCGATCTGCACCGTGGCCCGCGTGCCGGGCAAGTTCATCGTCGCCACCGTGGCCGCGTCCGTAGCGCTGCTGGCCTCGGCGTTCACGATCCCGGGCATCATGACCGACTACCAGAAGGCCCGAGTGATCGCGATGTTCCGCGGCGACGACTCCGACGGCGGCTATCAGAGCCTTCGGGCCCAGATCGCGTTCGGCGTCGGAGGCGTGGCGGGATCGGGGTATCTGAAAGGCGAGCAGAAGGAGGGCCGCCACATTCCCGAGCAGCAGACCGACTTCATCTTCACGGTCGTGGGCGAGGAGGGGGGCCTGGTCGGCTCCGCGCTGGTCCTCGCGATGTTCGGGTTCTTCCTCTACCGCGTGTGGCTCGTGATGTTGTGCGCCACCGAGCCGTTCGCCAAGATGGTCGCGGGCGGCCTGCTGGGCCTGTTCTCGTTCCACACAATCGTGAACTTGGGGATGAATCTGCAGCTTCTTCCCGTCGTGGGGCTGTGGCTGCCGTTCCTGAGCTACGGAGGCACCGCCATGTGGCTGTGCATGGCGGCCGTGGGCCTGTTGCTGAATCTAAGGCAGTTGGAAAAGCCGGTACTGTTCTGATGGGCCCGATTCCCGATTCCCGATTCCCGAGCCCCGATTCCCGATTCCCGATTCCCATGATATACTGCTCAGGTGCGCCACGGATTGGCGCGCGAGAGGGAATTTAGGATGAAGGTCAGCACCCGGACATCCGGCCGGCGACGTTCCGAGCCCGATGTGTCGCATCGCCGCTTCGACATTCTGGGCGTGCTTCTGTTCGCGCTTGCCCTGATCACGGCGCTGTCCCTGATGTTCTCGGGCACCACAGGGATCGTCGGTGGTTTCCTATCGCAAACGCTCTCGCTCCTGTTTGGACAAGGAGCTTGGGCCATGCCGTTCCTGCTCGCGGGGCTCGGCTTCGCCGTGATCGCCGGTCGGCGTTCGATCGAGGTGACCCACCTCACGTGGGGGCTCTGCCTCCTGTTCCTCGCGATCGTCGGCGCGTTCGCGCAGCCTTACGAGGGCGATTACTTCGTGCCTGGGGCGGTCTCCGCTTCGGGCGGGTATCTGGGGGCCATCATCGCGTGGGGCACGGAACGCCTCCTTGGCGCCGCCAAGCCCGTAGGGTTGGGCGCGCTCGGCATGGTCGGGCTCATTCTGTGCGTCAACCTGCCGCTCCAGGCGTTGATCGCGGGCCTTCGAGAACGGGCCTCCCAAGCGAAGATCCCGCTTCCGAAGCGGACGGCCGAAAAGCCGGCGCCGCGCCAAGCTGTCGTTCGAACCGCGGATCCTTCCGATGCCGACGACGACACCCGCGATGCGCCGCGCAGAACGCGCCAGGCGCCCCTGATCCGCGAGACCGTCGCTGCCGAGGGCCCCTCGCTCGACACAAGCCCCAAAGAGGGGTACCACCTGCCGCCCCTCTCCATCCTCCAACCCACCGAAGCGAAGCCCAAGCGGTCGGCCCAAGAGATGCAGCAGAATATCTCGACCCTCGAGTCCACCCTCGAGGAGTTCGGCATCGACGCCAACGTGGTCGAGGTCGCCGCAGGACCGACCGTCACCCGCTTTGAGATCCAGCTCGGTCCGGGAATTCGCGTGGCCCGCATCACCGCGTTGGCCGACAACATCGCGATGAACCTCGCCGCCTCGCACGTTCGCGTCGAGGCGCCCATCCCGGGCAAGGCCGCCATCGGCGTCGAAGTGCCCAACACCCAGCCGACGCAGGTCCACCTGCGCGAAGTGGCGGAAACGAAGGAGTTCCTCGACCACCCCTCGCGGCTCTGTATCTGCCTCGGGCAGGACGTGAGCGGCATGAACCGGTACGCGGACCTCACCCGGATGCCGCACCTCCTCATTGGCGGCGCGACCAACGCGGGCAAGTCCATCGGGCTTGCAAGCCTCATCATGTCGCTGCTCATGCGCAACACGCCGAAGGACGTGCGGTTCGTGATGATCGATCCCAAGCGTGTCGAGCTCACGCTCTTCGACCGCATTCCGCACCTCATGTGCCCGGTCATCAAGGACGTGAAGGAGGCACCTGGCGTGCTCCGCGCCGTGTGGCGCGAGATGGACCGGCGGTACGACAAGTTCTCCGAACTCGGCGTGCGGAACATCGACGGTTGGAACGAGAAGGCGTCGTTCCAAGACAAGATGCCCTACATCGTCGTCGTCATCGACGAGTTGGCGGACCTGATGATCCAAGCCGCCGCCGAGGTCGAGACCTCGATCTGCCGCCTCGCCCAGTTGGCGCGCGCGACGGGGATCCACCTCGTGATCGCGACGCAGCGCCCCTCGGTGGATGTCATCACGGGCACGATCAAGGCCAACATCGCCTCGCGCATCGCCTTCACCGTCTCGTCGCAAATCGACTCGCGCACCATCCTGGATCAGAAGGGCGCGGAGGACCTGATCGGGCGCGGAGACATGCTGTTCCTCCCGATCGACGCCAGCAAGCCCGTGCGCGTCCAAGGGTGCTACGTGTCGGAGCGGGAGATCGCCGACGTGTGCAAATTCTGGCGGGATCAAGAGAAACCCGCCTACTCCCTGGAGCCGGTGGACGCGCCCGCCGAGGGCGGCAAACGCGGAGCGGCGGGCGGAGGCGGCACCGAAGTCGACGCCCTTTGGGAAGAGGTGGTGCGCTGGATCGTAGACCGGGGCCAGGCCTCCACGTCGATGATCCAGCGCCGCTTCTCGATCGGCTTCCAACGCGCCTCCCGCCTGCTCGACGAGATGGAGGAGCGTGGCATCGTGGGACCGCGGGACGGCCCACGCCCCCGCGACGTCCTCATCGACATCACCGAGGTGGAAGAGATGTTCGGCCCGCCCATGGTCGCCGAACGCACCGGACTCCGGCCCGAGCTTCTCGACGACGACGAGGACTAGGGATTGCGGTTTGGGGTTTGCGGTTTGCGGTTTGCGGTTTGGGGTTTGCGGTTTGCGGTTTGCGGTTGGAGGTTGGAGGTTTGCGGTTGGTGGCACCCCGGGGTGAGGGGCTCCAGCCCCGCGAGCTGCGAAGGAGCCCGGACCCCCGACGTCGAACCCTCTCCCCGTGCTGAGTCTTGTCCTCCTCGCCGTCGCCCAAACCCAAACGCTTGACATCCAAACCATGGTGCGCGACGTGGACCCCGCGCGTTTGCGCGCGACCGTGGAGAAGCTCTCCTCGTTCCACACCCGGAACACGACTTCGCCGACGCTGAAGGAGTCCGTTGATTGGCTCGCGGACGAGTATCGGAAGATTCCGGGCCTCCAGGTCGAGGTCATGCCTTACGCGGCCGAGAAGAGCCGCCGGGTGCCGGAGGAGATCCAGGCTTACCAGGTGGTGGCGGTGCTGCCTGGCAAAACGGACCGGCGGATTCTGGTTGGGGGCCACATGGACTCCCTGAACCTCCAAGAGGACGCGAAGACCGGCCGGGCGCCGGGGGCCAACGACGACGGCAGCGGCACCGCTCTCGCGCTCGAACTGGCGCGGGTAATGGCCGGCCGGCCGTGGAACCAAACCCTGGTGTTCGTCGCGTTCTCAGGCGAGGAGCAAGGGCTGCTCGGGTCCAAGGCCCTTGCCGAGCGTGCCAAAGCCGAGGGCTGGAAGCTCGAGGCCGTGTTTAGCACCGACATCGCCGGCTCGAGCTCCAACCTGAACGGGCAGTCGGACAAGGAGCACGTGCGCGTGTTCAGCGACGATCCCGATCCTGCGGGTGAGAACCCCCAGCAGAGCCGCGAACTCGCCCGGTTCATCGAGTGGGCCACGCGTGGCAAGATTCCGGGTTTCGGCGCCCACCTCGTTTTGCGGCGGGACCGATTCGGACGCGGCGGCGACCACACGTCGTTCTCTTCCCTCGGGTTCAGCGCTGTGCGCTTCACCGAGGTGTTCGAGGAGTTCACCCGGCAGCACGGTCCCGAAGACAAGATCGAGTACATGGACTTCGAGTACCTGGCGAACGTCACGCGCCTGAATCTCGTGGCGATGGCGTCGCTTGCCCAGGCGGCGGAGGCGCCGACACGCGTCCGGTACAACCCCCGCCAGTCGCACGACACCACCCTGACCTGGACCGCCACGCCAGGCACGGAGTACGAGGTGCTCTGGCGCGACAGCGCGAGCACGACCTGGGAGGACTCGCGGCGCGTCGGCGCAGTCTCGACGGCGACGATCGAGAAGGTGAACAAGGACAGCCACTTCTTCGCCGTGGCGGCCATCGGCGGATTGCCCGTGGCGGCGCGGTGAGCCCGGCGCTTGGTTTGTGGTTTGTGGTTTGTGGTTTGGGTGTGCCTGGGCTTCTCCCAGCTCCGCGATCGGTTTCGTTTGGCCCTGGGATCCAGTTGGAGGACACCTACCGGTTCGATTGCCCCCGTGGGTTTGAAGGGGTTGCCCGTGCGTTTGTGTCCGACTGGGGTCTGCATGAGGCGGCGCACGGCACGCTGATTCGCATCAGGAGTGACCTTTCGCTGGCCGAAGAGGAGTACCACCTGCAGGTCGCGGATTCAATCACGCTCACGGCGTCCACCCCGACGGGCGCCGTCTGGGGGCTGAATACCCTCGGCCAACTGCTTGCAGATGGGTGCCGAAACCAAGTGCAGATTCAGGACCAGCCCGACGTCCCGTTCCGATGCCTGTTGGTCGATGTGGCGCGGCGCTACCACTCGCTCTCGACGCTGCGCACGTTGGTCCGCTGGTGCCAGGCGGGGCGGGTCCGGTTCATGCAGCTGCACCTGACGGACGATCAGAACTGGATGTTCCCCACGAAGGTGTTGGCGGGCATCGACAAGAACAACCAACACGGGTTGCCGGCGTACACGGCGAAGGAGATGCGGGACCTGCAGGAGTTCGCCAGTGCCCGCGGGGTCACGATCATCCCCGAGATCGACGTGCCCGGCCACAGCTCGCTGCTCGTCCGCTTGAACCCGGCGCTGTACCGTTTCGAGGGGTCCGAATCGGAAAGCTGCATCGATTTCGCCTCGCCTGGGGTACGCGAGCGCATCAAGTCCCTCCTCCAGGAGGTCGCCAGGGTCTTCCCCGGCGCTCCGTACGTGCATCTGGGCGGGGACGAGGCGTGGTACCCCAACGCGCAGCGGGATCCGGATATGGAGGCGGCCCTGGTCCGTCTCGGTCCGGGTACCCGGCCCGACTCGGTTTTCCTCGACTTTCTCGCCGAGATGGCGCGCGAGGTCGTGCGTCTTGGCAAGACGCCGATCGTGTGGCGCGGATTCCAAGTGGGCGAAGAGGCGCGGAAGCGGCTCCCGCCCGAGACCGTGGTCGTGGCGTGGGACGGACCGTACGACGCCACGTCCCAACTCACCGTCAAGGGATTCGAGGTCATCAACGCGGGTTGGGACCCCTTCTACATCGTCAACCACTTCCCCTACGACATCGACACGCTCGTTCCACTCGAGCGCCTCTACACGGCGACCCGCACGCGTTTCCACCTCGTGGATGGCGGCAGCACCCAGCAAGACGCGATAGAGCTGCCCTTGCCTGAGCAGGTCCGTGGAACCCTGTTGTGCTGGTGGGAGGGGCGCGAATGGAACGCGCACACGACGCTTCCCGCGCGGATTCTTGCGTATGGCTGCCGCATGTGGAACGCCGGCGGCGAATCGGAGTACGACGCCTTCGTGTCTCGGATGGAGCGCGTCGTCTCGCACGTCGAGCGCCAGGCGCATCCCTTTCACATGACGACCCGGGGGGCCCGTTTGGAAGACGAAGCGGAGTTCGAGGACTCGCTCACGATCTCGCTCACTCCGTTCGAACCCGGAGTTCGGTTCGCCTGGCGGACCGACGGGCGGACGCCGACGCCCTCCGATCTGCAGGACGGGTTCTCCTTCCAGGTCGACAAGAGCGCCGTGCTTGCCATCCAGGCCTTCCGGGGCACGGAACCGGTCGGCGAGACGCTGTTCCGTCCGGTGCACAAAGTCACGGTCGTGCCCAACCTCGCCCTGGGCCGTCCCCTCGTCGCGACGGGCGCAAGGGACCTCGAGTTCCCCGCCTGGCGGGTGAACGACGGCGTGGCGGATGACCCAACCGCCTACTGGCTGGCTTATCCCAACCCGCAGTTCGCGACGATCGACCTCGGGCGCGTGGTGCAGCTCACGCGCCTGGAGGTCGTGGCCGCCTGGGCCTCAGGTCAGCCGGCGCGGTACCGGCTGACAACGAGCCTCGACGGCAACGAGTGGGACGTCTGGGCGGACGCCCGAGAGCAGACCGAGCCGGCGCGCCCGGAGGGTTACGTGCACCGCCTTCCCGCGAGGCGCGTCCGTTACGTACGGATCGAGACGGCTCCCAGCCCTCTGTTCCCTCCCACCATGGCGCGTATTTTGGAGATCCGGGCTTTTGGAGACGATGGGTGGTCGCGGCAAGCCGCTCGGGGGCAAGGCGACGCGCGAGCGCGCGCACTCCCATGCGGTCGCGGCAAGCCGCTCCGGGGCAAGGCGACGCGCGAGCGCGCGCACTCCCATGCGGTCGCGGCAAGCCGCTCGGGGGCAAGGCGACGCGCGAGCGCGCGCACTCCCATGCGGGTGGTGCCAGCCGGGCGCACGACGGGCGTGCTCCCATGCTGCTCAACTAGCTAGGCCCAGCCGCGGAGGATCTGCTGCGTCTCTTCGAAGTGGTGCGTCTCGTCCTCCACCATCGTTTCGAGGTGTGCCGACAAGCCGACGTCTCCCATTTCGGAAGCCTGCTCGGCGCGCTTCTTGTAGTCCTTGATCGCCTGCTCCTCGGCGTTCAACACGTTGGTGAGCATCCCCACGGGATCGGTGGCTTTCGGAACTGGGCGCGCCTCCGTGGTCGGCACACCCCCGAGGCTCGCGATCTTGTCCGCGAGAAACTGCGCGTGGGCTGTCTCGTCGGGAATCTCCGCCTGGAAGAATGTGCGCAACGCGGGCCGGTGCGGACCCGTCACCGCCGCCGAATACGTCAGATACATGGCGATGGCCTGCAGCTCCCCCGCGAGGTCGCCGTTCAGGGCCTCGATCATCTCTTTCTTCTTCATCGTCTATTCCTACGCCGATCCCACAGCTTAAAAACCGGCGCCGGCGGCACCGGCGAGGATCGGCACCGCGGGATCCTTAACGCCCGCGGCCTCCAGGGCCGCACGCTTCTTCCGCACGGCCGCCAACAGCCCGTCCACGGCGTGCGGAGCCTTCGCCGGCTGCCGGAACGCCCGCTCGAGGATGGGCCAGAACGTGTCGATGTCGTGCGACAGGTCGAACACCATCACCCCTTGGGTCGAACCGCACGCGGCCTGCAGGGCGTCGCAGAGGCGCTCCGGGTCGTCCTTGAAGTCCATCAACATGATGCCGGCGTAGGTCCATGCCTGGTCCTTGGCCGCGCGGTTGGACAACTGGCCGGCCGCCTCGACGGTCATGCCGAGGGCCGATCCCGCACCCATCGCCTGGGCAATGGTCGCGGTCTTGTAGTAGCAGCCGGTGACCAGCACGTCGAGCAGCGGCGCGAACCCTGTCTTGCGGTACGCATCGCTCAAGAACCAGAAGCCCGCGTCGAACTCGTTCGAACTCCAGTTCGAACCAAACGCGGGATACTCCCCGAACCAAGAGCCCGCGTAGACGCCGAACTTCGCCGCGGGCCGCGCGGCGACCACCTCCGACCGTGCCCGCGCGACGAAATTCCGGATCGTCATCGCCCGGAACGTCAGCCACGCTTCGTAGTAAGGCCCGGGAGCGATGCCGCGCGAGAGGTCGGGATGCAGGACGAAGCGAAACGCCTCGTCCGGCCACTGCAGCGGCCTTCCAACGTAGGCCTCGAACTGGGCACGGGTCTCTTCGCTGAAGTCGGCGTTCATGCCGCCCAGCCGCAACCGATCGTCGTAAAGCACCCCGTCGACGTCGTAGCCCTGCACCACTTCGCGCAGGATCGCAATCGCGCGGTCCTGCACGGCGCTCGCATGCGGGTTCACCATCAACGGGATCTGCTGGGCCGGGCGCTCGGCGATCGGCACGTACTGGGCCGTCGAGTCGAACTCGAGGACGTCCCCCGGCTGCGCATAGGTCCGCAGGTACGCCCCCGCATCTCCCCAGCCCCACAGCACGGACCCTCCGGAGGGCGTCGAGGGCGCAACGGACCGCAGCTCCGCGGCACCTCCCTGGGCGAGGACCCGTCCGCCCGCGTCCACGACGATGGCGACCGCGTCCGGCTCCGGCTTGGCGGGAAGCCGGAGAGCGCTCGTGACGAGCCCCAGGACCGAACCATCGGGCGGAGCCGCATTGGGCTCCGAGACCACGGCAAAAGTGGGACGGGTGAGAAACGAGGCCCGCACGAAGGGCTTGGGTTCGTAGAGAACCGTCTGCCACTCGGGGTGCTCGTAACCGAGCCCCATCTGGAAATCCCGGTGCCCTTCGCTGAACGCGTTGAGGCTGACGAAGAGCTGGAGCCCTTGGCGCTTCGACTCGCGGACCATGGCCGCCAACGGGTCGTACTCTTTCGGCATCACCGCGCCCTTCCACTCGGCGAGCTTCGGCGCGTAGCGACTGGGGTACATCGTGTGGCCGACGATGGGTTTGATGTCGTACACCACGGTGTTGAACCCCACGGCCTTCGCCTTCGCCATCAGGTCCGCGATCTTCTCGTCGGAGTTCGTGCGCGAGATGTTGGCTGTCGCGTCCACCCAGAGAAGGCGGCCCTGAAGGCCTTGGGCCCGAGCGGTCTGCTGCGCCACCCCGATCGCATCGCCGAACGTGTCCAAGACGACGTTGGCAAGGGTCGGCAGAGGCGCCGAGGGTTGAAAGCGCGTCGCGGGCGGGGCGATCTGGATGGGCGGATATGCCGGCGGCCGAGGTTCCTGGCACCAGGCGTTGACCGCCAGGGCGAAGATGGCCAAGGCAGGCAGGGGCGAACGGGTCATGGACCCTTTTACCCGCCCGGCAACGCGCTGCACGCCCGTCCAGCGGGCGTGGCACCCTCATGCACCTCATGCATCTCGGGGCCGCGGGTTGGTTCACGCCCGTCCAGCGGGCGTGGCACCCACGCCACCAGCGCGGTGCTCCGGGTCACCCTTTGGACCCGGGGTCTCGCTGCGCTCGACCCCCGGGCAGCACCCTGCTAGCGCGGTCCTGCCGATGGGCGCTGGCGTTGGCGCCACTCGGCGAAGATCTCCTCCGCCCCAGGTCCGGTCTCCCCCTCTTGGACACGGGCCACGGCGCTGGCCAGATACGCGGTCGCGAGGTCCGAATCGCCGTGAACCCGCTCGAGTTTGTAGAGGCTGAACCAGATGAAGGCGGTCCCGGGAGCACCGAGCGCCCGACTGGTGCGATGGATCTGCAACGCCCGGAGATAAGCCTCCATCGCATCACGACGGTCCTTCGAGTCGTAGCCTTCGGGAAGCGGCCGGCCGCGAAGGTCGCTGATGTCGGCGAGCGTCCCGTCTGAGAAGCGCATCGCGGTCTCGAGATGCTGGCCCCGCGACACCTCCGCGTCGAACTGGACCTGCTGGTCGGCGTCCATGGCGCCCTGCAGGTACCGCGGTGCGAGCGTGCAAGTCGGCGCGTCGACGCACATCGAAAACACGCCGAGGTCGCGTGGAGGGAGCCTGCCGCTCGACACGCCCTGCGTCGGGAAGTGCACCTGGATCGTCCGCGAAGCAAACCCTCCCGCGTCGGCGATCTGGGGCACGAACATGAACGACGCAGCCGGAATCTCCTGGTAGGAGGGCAGCGAACGGCGGAAATAGACCATGCCCCGGTCGTCGGTCACGAACGGCGGAACGACCGGCTGTCGCGTGTGGAAGACGACGAACACCGTCCCCTCCCGGTTGACCTCCGCAGCTGCGATCTTGATCGCGCTCTCAGGCCCGATCGGGACGGAGGCGACCGGCTCCTGGAGCGCTTTGCGCGGGTCGTGGTCCCCCCGGAGATCGACCTTCACGAACGGGCCGGAAGGCTCCTGGGCAAAGAGGTTCGGCGCCATCTTCACACCCACCTTCGCCCGAACGTTGACCGCGCCGACCCAACCGTCGGCTGTCCGCCTCTCCAGAAGCACGCCCGCGGGCTGGTCCGTCTCCTCCTCTACCGAAAGGGTGTACCGCTCGGCCCCATCGACATAGCGGTAGCGGTTGACCGATCGCCCCTCGACGCGCGCCGCCGGGAACCGCTCGAGGTCCTTGCGGATCGAGGCCCTGTAGAAGCAGCTCGCGATCCACGCCCGGACGTCGGGAGCGTACTTGTCGAACACGTGGTAGCGCAGTTCGCCCGCCCCGGGGTCCCACACCGTGTCCTCGGTGTGCCCCTTCACGACGACGATGCCGGTGTCCTCGAACTCGAGACGCGTCTGATCGCGCGTGGACCACTCCGTGCAGTACCGGACCCACCGCTGGTCCTTCGAGGTCCAGACTTCGGCCTGCAGGTCGATCGGGCTGCGCGCCGCCACCGACGCCGCGAGCAGTTGCTCGGCGGACCTCAATCGGGGAATGCGGATGGCCCAAACGCCGAGGACGATCGCCGATGCGGCAAGCACCAGCGCGACCGCACTCCAGCGACGGGTCTTCGTTCGCCGGACGCGCGCATACTCGGCCGCGGAAATGTAGTGCGGCCCCGGGTGGTCTCGGCCGGGCATGGATGATTATAGTTTCCCGCTTCGCGCCGATGTGCCAAAATCACCCCTCCTATGAGCAGCAAACAAGGCATTACGCCGCGCGCCGAGAACTACAGCGATTGGTACAACGAGTTGGTCCTTCGCTCGGAGCTCGCCGACTACGCCCCGGTCAAGGGTTGCATGGTGATCCGGCCGCACGGCTACGCGATCTGGGAACTCATGCAGCGCGCGCTCGACGATATGTTCAAGGCTTCCGGGCACGTCAATGCCTATTTCCCCCTGCTCATTCCGGAGAGCTTTCTCCAGAAGGAGGCCGAGCACGTCGAGGGCTTCGCGCCCCAGTGCGCCGTCGTCACCCACGGGGGCGGAAAGAAGCTGGACGAGCCCCTCTACATTCGCCCGACCTCCGAAACGGTCATCTGGAACATGTACGCCAAGTGGATCCAGAGCTACCGCGATCTTCCGCTGCTCATCAACCAGTGGGCCAACGTCGTGCGTTGGGAGATGCGCACGCGCCTCTTCCTCCGCACCACGGAGTTCCTCTGGCAAGAGGGCCACACCGCCCACGCGACCTACGACGAGGCCGAGGAGGAGGCGCTGACCATCCTCGAGATCTACCGCCGGTTCGCCGTGGAGTGGATGGCCGTGCCCGTGCTGACCGGCATCAAGAGCGACAACGAGAAGTTTGCCGGCGCCGACCACACGTACTGCATCGAAGCCCTCACGCAGGACCGACGCGCGATTCAGGCCGGAACGTCGCACCACCTCGGGCAGAACTTCGCCAAGGCCTTCGACGTGACGTTCCAATCGGCCGAGGGCCAGCTCGAGCACGTCTACGCCACTTCCTGGGGCGTCTCGACGCGCCTCGTGGGCACGCTGCTGATGGTGCACTCGGACGACGAGGGTCTCGTGCTCCCGCCCCGCCTCGCCCCGGTTCAGGTGGCGATCATCCCGATGGGCAGGGACGAGGAGACCCGCTCCAAGACGATCGCCGCCAGCGAAACGCTGGCCGGGGAGCTGCGCACCCTCGGGTGGGACCGGGTCCCGGTGCGCGTGGCCGTGGACAAGCGCGAGAAGGAGTCGCCCGGGTTCAAGTTCAACGAGTGGGAGCTCAAGGGCGCCTGCGTCCGCGTCGAGATCGGTCCGCGCGACCTGGAATCCGGCACCTGCGTGCTCGCCCGGCGCGACGGCGGGGAGAAGTCCACGGTCGGGCTGGGCGAGGCGGCGCAGTCGATCGTGGATGTGCTTGGGCTTGCCCAGAGCGAACTGCTGGCGCGGGCCACCGCTTTCCGCGAGGCCAATACGCGCCGAGTGGACACGTGGGAGGAGTTTGAGGCCGCGTTCGCGGGCGAGGACGCCCCCGGCTTCGTGATCGCGCACTGGGACGGCACGACCGAGACCGAGGTGCAAATCGCCGAGCGCACCAAGGCCACGATCCGATGCATCCCGCTCGCGCCGTTGGACCCTGCGGATGCCGAACCGGGAGCGTGCGTGCTCACCGGAAAGCCCAGCGCCCAGCGCGTGGTGTTCTCCAAGGCGTATTAGGACAAGCCTCTACTTCTCGAACTTCAGCGAGTTGAAGAACTTCGCCGTCGTGGTGGAGGAGAGACCCGCCTTGGTCCCGATGTACATCTGGAACACGATGCGGTCGCCGTTGACCACCGCGATCACGCGCCAGAACTCCTCCTCGCCGCGCTGAAGCACGAGAATCCGGCCCATGCGGCCCTGGACCTCGACTTCGCGGGTGCCGACGACCTGGAGCTTCGCGCTCGAGAGCATCCCCTGCTCGAACTCCTTGAGCGTCTTTTGCGCGCCTCCCTTGTCGGTTTGGAAGGGCATGGCCTCCGAGAATCCCGCCATCAGCACTCCGTCGGCTGTTCGGAGGGCGAACGCGTTGATCGGCCGCTCCTTGGTCTTCTCGATCGGCTTGGGTTGCGCGGGCATGTCGAAGGTCGCGCCCGCCTCCTTGATTCGATACGTCTGCCATTGCGTGTCCGGAGACGCCTGCACCAGACATGCCCCCAGCGCGCTCACGGCCACCAGCATGGTTCCCACTCGCATCGCACACCTCCAGGGCTCGAGGCCCAAGGAGGCATTCCACAATCCAGACCTCCTCCCCCTGCAGGAGCGTACGGGGTTTCCCGTCAGGGCCGAAGTCGCCTCGCCCAAGCCGCCAGCGCGGCCACATGCTTGCCGACATGCGCGCGCGTGGGCTCGTCGACGAGGCGTCCGGATTCGTCGAACTTCTCCTGGGCGCGCGCGACGAACACTTCGGGCCCGATCAGGACGTGCGACTGAAGAAAGAGCAACGTCTGGCGCAGATGGTATTGCGCCCGGGCCGTCCCGAGCATGCCGGTGGACGCTCCCATGATCGACACGGGCTTCTCCTTCATGGGAGCTTCGGGGACTCTGGAGATCCAGTCGATCGCATTCTTCAGGACACCGGACACCGAGTAGTTGTACTCCGGCGTCACGAGCAAGACGGCATCGGCCCGTGCGAGTTGGGCGGCCACCCTCTGCACCGGTTGCGGAAAGCCCTCTGCCTGAACATCGGCGTTGTAGAGCGGGAAATCGCCAATCTCCGCGATTTCGATCTCAACCGCCTCCGGTGCAAGTTCCCTGGCGGCCCTGAGGAGGGCGCGGTTGTAGGAGCCTTCGCGAAGGCTGCCGGCGATGCCAACGATCTTCAACTTTTCAGAGACGGACATAGTCGGTCCTACGACCAGAGCCGGACGGGCATTCGCCTAGCCCCCGGGTAGTCTCCTCTGTGGCCCTTCGGGGCCTCGCTGCCGATGCCGATTCTCCCTGCTGCAGTTTCCATCGCTTCGATGGTCCATTCTCCGGTGGCCATGGCGTGTGTTGCGATCTTCGTGATCGCCTACCTCTTCGTCATGTTCGAGGAGCGCTTGAACCTGCGCAAATCGATTCCCGTGATCCTGGCGGCCGGCGCGATCTGGGTTCTCGTGATCGTGGTGGCGTCGGGAATCTCCCCGGAGGCCTCGCAAGGAGCGGTCGAAGCGTTACGCCACAACATCTTGGAGTTCGCAGAGCTCTTCCTGTTCCTCGTGCCGGCCATCACGTACGTCAACACGATGGAGGAGCGCCAGGTCTTCGATTCGCTGCGGTTCTGGCTGGTCGAGCGGGGGTTCAGCCTGAGGGCCCTGTTCTGGATCACCGGCGGACTCGCTTTTCTCATCTCACCCGTCGCCGACAACCTCACGACCACGCTGGTCATGGGCGCGGTCGCGATCTCGGTGGGAGGCAACAACCCACGGTTCGTGGCGGCCGCCTGCGTGAACATCGTCGTCGCCGCGAACGCCGGTGGGGCGTTCAGCCCGTTCGGCGACATCACGACGCTCATGGTCTGGCAGAAGGGGATCATCCAGTTTTGGGAGTTCTTCGCCCTCGCCCTGCCCTCGCTCGTCACGTGGTTGGTACCCGCCACGATCATGAGCTTCTTCATCGCGTCGCGCCGACCGCGCACGGGACCCACGACGGTCGCCCTGCGCCCGGGCGCGCGCACGGTGATCGCGCTCTTCCTCTGCACCATCGCCGGCACGGTGCTGCTCCACACGCAGTTCGATCTGCCGCCGGCGCTGGGCATGATGACCGGGCTGGGAGTCCTCAACCTCTACGCGCACGTGATCAGCCGAGCGGTCCAACGCAACCAGAACGACGACGTTTCAGGCGGAGTCCTGGCCGGTTTCGCGTACCGGTACGAGCCCAACGACACGTTCGACGTCTTCAAGCAGCTCATGCGGTTCGAGTGGGACACCCTCATGTTTTTCTACGGGGTGATCCTCTGCGTGGGTGGATTGGGCGCCCTGGGGTTCCTCGAGCTGCTTTCCAACTCGTTCTATCGGGACCTCGGGCCGATGTGGGCGAACATCTTCGTGGGAGGGCTGTCCGCCATCGTCGATAACATCCCCATCATGTTCGCCGTGCTTCAGATGCGTCCCGACATGAGCCACGAACAGTGGCTCTTGGTCACGCTCACCACGGGCGTGGGCGGCTCCTTGCTCTCGATCGGGAGCGCCGCCGGGGTGGCGCTGATGGGCCAGGCCAAGGGGATCTACACCTTCGGCACGCACCTGAAGTGGACGTGGGCGGTCGCGCTCGGATATGCGGCGGGCATTCTCACGCACCTGGCGTTGAACGGGCGGTGACGCTCACTCGGCCTCGTCGGAAGCGTGGACCGCCTCCCGCTCGGGAAGCGTCTCGATCCGAAGGCGCCGGATCCGACGGCCGTCGGTCTCTTCGATCGTGATGCGGTACCCGTCGGCCTCGATCTCCTCGCCATCCCGCGGTTGGCGCCCGAACAAGCCGAACACGTAGCCACCGAACGTGTCGAAGACGTCGCTTTCGAACTCGGAGCCCAGGGCGTCGTTCACGTCGTCGATCGGGGCTTTGCCGTGCACGAGGAAGCCGTTGGGGAGTTCGACGATCTCCTCCTCCTCCACGTCGTACTCGTCCACGATGTCGCCCACCAGCTCTTCGACGATGTCCTCGATCGTGACGATGCCCGCGGTGCCGCCAAACTCGTCTTGGACGATCGCCATCTGGCTTCGGCTCGCCCGCATCTCGGCGAGCAGCTCGTGGAGGTTCTTGTTCTCCGGCACGAACAAGGCGGGGCGCATCAAGGTGCGCAGGTCGGGGTTCTTCGACTGCTCGCGCGCCATCAGGAGGTCTTTGGCGTGCACGATGCCGAGGATCTGGTCGTCGGTGTCCTCGTAGATCGGGATGCGCGAGTGGCCGGACTCGCGAATGACGCGCACGACCTCGTCGGGTTCGCTCTGGATCGACACGGCATCGAGGTCCACGCGGGGGGTCATGACCTCTCGCGCGACCGTGTCCGTGAACTCGAACACGGAGTGGAGCATCTCTTTCTCGTCCACCTGGATCGCCCCGCTCTCCTGCGCGGACTCCACCAGGGTCTTGATCTCCTCCTCGGCCTGGTTGGCGATCGCGAAGCTCGCCTGGGCGCCGAACCGGTTTGTCACGAGGTTGGCGACCATCGTGACCAGCGCCGCGGGCAGCGCGAAGACCACGGCGGCCCCGCGCATGAACCGCCGGAGCGCCAGCGCGATGCGGTGCGGGTGCACGAGCGCGAACGAGCGCGGCACCAGTTCGCCGAGGATGAGGTTGAAGAGCCCGATCGGGACCAGGAGAACGAGCGTCGCGCCGATCAGCGCCAGATACGCGCTCCCGGCTTCCGGGCCGCTGCCCGACAAGTTCCACCCGAACCGGGCCGCGAGCCCCGGTGAGAGCACGAACGCGATCATCACCAGGCCCACGCGGCACAGGTGGCTGCCGATGTTCGTGGCGGCCACAAACTTGCGGCGCTCCTCCATCAGCTCCTGGAGGTGCTCGGCGCGCGAGGGGCTCTGCTCCTTGACGTGCTTGAGGTGGACCGGCCGCAGAACCTCCAGCGCCGTCTCAGAAAGGATGAACATGGCGTTGAGCGCCGTGAAGGCCACCACGGACGTGAGCGCCAGATACGCGGTGGCGGCGGGAAGCGGCCCAAAGCTCGCCATGGCGTTCTCGAGGCCGTTGCCGCTCTCGTGCACCAGCGCCGCCAGCACCGCGATCGTCAGCACGACGATTCCGATGTCGGACGGTGGCCCGCCTCGCCGGGGCGTCTCGTCGATCCTAGATGAAGGTCGCGTTCGGTCACCCATGGTCATTTCGGCAGCAGCCCGAACAGGAGCATCGAGACGAGCACCCCGGCCGCGGCTCCCAGGGACAGCTCGAACACCGTGTGGATCTTCGCCTCCCAGCGGCTTTGGGCGATGATGGCGGCAAGGAGCAGCGCCAGCCCCGAGACCACCGGGTTGTCGGTGAGGAACACGATGGCCCCGGCGAAGAAGAACCCGTAGGCGGCGTGCCCGCTGACGAGCCCGCCTTTGAACACCTGGCCCTGCTTGCCCAAACCCTTGCCCACCACCACGACGATGAACAGGACGAACGCGCCGAGCACCATGCGCGGAACGACGCCCACGCCGAGCGATTCGGAAGTGAGGTTGACCTTGATCTGCTCCCAACGGTTTTCGCCGAGGATCATCAGCGAACCCACCACGACGGCGATGATCGTCGTGATGAGCACGGCGCCCGCCGCAATGTCCTTGGCGAACTTGGCAAGCGGATGGTAGTTCGGCTGCACGAGGTCCACGGTCGCCTCGATCGCGCTGTTGAACATCTCGGCGACGAGCACGAGGCTGATCGTGAACAGGAGCACGAGCATCTCGCGAAGGCCGAGGTTGAAGAACACCCCGAGCAGCATCACGATCAGCACGACGTAGAGGTGGAAGCGCATGTGGCGCTGCGTCTTGAACGTGTAGACCAGGCCGCTCGTCGCCACGCGCACCGGCGCCCAGAAATCGGTCTTGCGGCTGACGCTCATGCCGCACCCCCGTGAAGCAGCGATCCCCATTCGGGGTCTTCGGGCAATCCGGCGAGGCGGGCGATCCGATTCATCTCGGACAGCATCTCGGCGCGCTCGGTCTCCCGCTCGTCGTCGAAGCCCAGCAAGTGCAGCGCCCCATGCATCGCAAGATACGCGATCTCGAGATCGAGTGCAACTCCCCGCGCTTCGGCTTGGCGCCGGGCGAACGGGACGGCGATCGCCACATCGCCGAGAGGCGAGCCTTCGCCCCCCGCGGAAGCGAAGGTGAGAACGTCGGTCGGTTCGTCCAGCCCGCGGTAGCGGCGGTTGAGCGCTTGGATTTCCGAGTCGCCGCACAAGCGGACGGCGACTTCGCCCTCGGTCCGGCCGTGGGCGTCGAGGGCAGACGTCACCGCGTGGACGAGTTTGGCCGTCGAAACGCGCCATGCACGAGAGGCAGATACGCTGACGCGCGAACTAGGGTCGGGGTCCATAAGATGGGGGTCGCCGCCAAGCGGGGGCTTGGGGCGCGACCGGAATTGGATCTACGGAAGCAACGGCTCTTGAGGCGGGGTCCATATGGAAAAGGGGGCTCGCGAGAGCCCGTTCCCAGAACGCGTTACTGGCGGGACGCGCGACGGCGCTTGAGCCGGCGACGCTTCTCGCTCGGCTTCTCGTAGTGCGAGTGCTCCTTCAACTCCCGCAACACTCCACTTTGCTGAAGCTTCATGTTGAACCGCTTGAGGGCGGAATCGATGGACTCGTTGGACTGCACGTGAACGTAGATCAAACTTGGTTATTCCTCCGCAACTCTTTATTTTGGCATTTTCGCGGCGTTCTTGACAACCGAACCGTTGTAGACGAAGTCCCCGAGGCCTCTGGAGACCGTTTCCGGGGCCTCGGAGGCGACCATCACGACGGTCACCCCGTGCTCGCCCGTCCGTCGTGCGACCCGGCCGTTGATGCCCAATCCGTACATCACGTGCCCCGAGCCGGCGAGGACGACCATCACCCGGTTGCGGTTGGGCGGCATCGCGTCGAGGTACTTCAGCGCGGAGTCGGCCATGCCGGTGTCCCAAAGGACCATGGCGGCGTACATGTTCTCGCCCTGGGTCCCCGAGACGGGGTGGCCGCCCATCATCGCCTCGAACACCGAGCGGTGAGTTTTGTCGGTGGTATCGATGGCGGGCACTTGGCGCTGCTGGTCCGCGGTCAGCCCCGCGGGCCCTTCCTTGCCGACGGCGCGCACCCAGTCGCGCGGCACGTTGAGGGCGACCATGGGCAGCCGGTTCTTCTTGATGGACTCGAAGATGGGGCGGTAGAGGGCGAAGTCGAAGCCCCACTGGTTCTTCCAGTCGGATCGCTGGACGAACTCCTCTTCGGACCACCAGCCGAGGGTCCACGGATTCAGCTCGTCCTGGACGGGGCGGGTGAACATCTCGAACCCGACGACGACGTCCCGTCCCCGGCGGACGAGCGCGTCGATGATGGCGGCCTGCATGCGGTGGTGGCTGGGATTGTCGTGGTTCTCCCCGACGTAGACGAACCGCTGTCCGTCGGCCGCAGCCGCGATGGCGTCCACATCGACTTCGGCGCCGGTCCGCGTGTTGACGATCTTCTCGGGCGCGACGTCGACGGAGCCTTTCGGTCCGATCGGCAGCAGGTTGGGCGAGGGCGCTTGCATCACGAACGCGAGGGCGAGACCGAGGGGCAACATCATGGCCTCATTGTGGCGCAATCCAGCGGGTGGCAACGGGTACCCTGCGGTTCGATGCGGACGTTCGGGTGGCCCCTTGCGATGCTGGCGCTTGTCGCCGGATGTGCTTCTTCCGCAAAGCCGCCGCCCGCCGCGCCCACGGCCCAGAACCCCACCGAGGCCGCTCACGAGCAGTACCGCGCGGGGGTGTACAGCCTGTCCGTGGCGCAGGAGTCCCTGGCCACCGCGTTGGACGCGGTGAGCACGCTTCGGGACCAGATGCCCGCCGGCACGGAGGCGCGCGAGAGTCTGTCGGGCGTGGCGGACAGCGTGGACGGCGCGGGCGCCAACATCGCCAACGTCAGCACCGAGGCGCCTTCGCTGGAGGCGTTCGAGAGCCGCTTCGCGGAGTACGACGACCGGCGGCTGGCCGCGATCACGGCGATCAACGACGCCCTGCACGAGCTGCGCGATGCGCAGGGAGCGCTCGCCGACCTCGCCCAGTCGGCCAAGGGCATGGCCGCCGAGCTCGACCGCCTCTCCCAGCGCCTCGACGGCGCGGAGTCCGACCTGCTGAGCGCATTGGAAGCGTTCGGAGGCAAGGACGAGGGTGCGGGGGACTAGGTGCCATGCTTGGCCTCCTACCCCTGACCTTTGCCCTCCAATTGGCGACACCCGTCTCGTTCGACGGTTCGGTTGGGGCGTACGCCGCGAAGATCTCCGAGAAGAGCGACCACACCTATTTGGTTGCCGGTGACCTGCGCGACGAACCGATCCTCATCCGCACCAACACCCTCGATCTCGACTCGACCCGAGTTCGGGAGCTCGTCGCCCAAGCCATCGAGGGCGTGTGGATCGACCCAAAACCCGGACAGTCGCACCTCTCGATCCCGCCCAAGCAGCTTGCGGCACTTCGAGATCGAGATCGCGAGGAGCGACAGCGGGCCCTGTCCAATTGGCTGAGGGAACTCGCGCGCGACACCCGCCGTTCTTCGCAGGCGCAGGTTGCGAACGTGCTCGCCGAGCTGTCCACCTTCGAGCAGAGGGAAAAGGAGGGCCGCTTCACGCGCAACGGCACTCGATCGTACCAGGCCCCGACCCCCGACTTCGAGCTCTTGAAGTCTCTGCTGGTCGAGTTGGGGTCTACAGCCCTTGCGGCCATCGAGCCAGGCGATCTTGCGATTTGGAGCAATGTTCCGATGCGGGACCAGCAGCCCCTCCCGTCCACATCCGTGGCCGCGATCGCCAACTATGAACGCGCCTGCGAATCCCTGGCGAGCGCGCTTGCCAAGGAAGACCTCCCCAAGACGTACAGCTACCCCTGGGAACCCCTCTTTTCGAACCTCCAAAAGGATCGGCGGTCCTGCAAGTACGTTTTGACGGCGATGCCTACCCATCGTGCGAGCCTGTACCGGCTGCGCATTTTCGACAAGTCGGGTGAGTTCGTCGAGGTTGCCGCTCTGATGGGTCCCGTTTCTGGGGCGAAGCGACCGCCTGAATTGTCCGAGCGGGGCTTCCCCAACCATCTACCGCTCACAGGCTCCAGCACGGAGTTCCTTCGGCACTACACGAATGGCAACCTCTACCTGCGCCAGACCTTCCGCCGGGAAGCGCCCCTCGACGCCAAGTTCCTCGCCTCAAGCGACTTCGAGGCACTCGGAGTCGGCACGGGGGAGGTGTTGTCGTGGTTGTGCGAGGCCTCGGGCAAGACCGTGATCGCGTACCTGCCCGACACCGCCATCAGCGCCGCTCTCGCTTGTTCGAAGGGCGATTCCGTGGACGCTGCGGCGCTCTGGAAGCAACTTCTTGCCGACGGCGCGATCGACCTTGTCGAGAGTGACGATGCGATCGTGCTCCGCCCGTCGAATCCGGTCCTTGCTCGGCGTGAGCGCGTGGACAGGCCAGCGTTGCGGGCGTACGTCCAGAAGGTGCTGGAGCGACCGGGGACGACGCCTCGGGACGAGTGTCGGTTCATGGCGGCCGGCGGGCCGGGTTCGGTCCTCAGCGCGGTCTCAGTGGCTTACAACAAGTGCCTACTACCCCTGGTGTCGGTGCACTTCAACCAGATCCGGTATTGGCTCGGCGCTTTGCTCGGCAGCGTGACAGATGCGCAATGGCTCGACTTGGAGGCCGGGCGGCCAGTGCGGATTCGTTCACTGTCGGACGGGCAGAGAGCGTCGTTCCGAAAGTGGTTGGAGGTCGGCGGACCGGGACACTACAACTACGAGCCCTCCGTGTGCGCGTCAAACGTGATCTACGACTACGAGCTCTTCCTCAACTTGGCCGAGGACCCACTCCTTCAGTGCGTGACGCGTGGGGATGGGGACTGGGGAGGCCAGCCCGTGGTTCCCATGCGGCTCAGCCAGTTTGCGATGGTCCTCAGGACCGTCGGAATTCAACCCGATCGGCTCTCAGCCACCCTCACGGGGCGGTACGAGGTGACCGTTTCCACGTCCTACACGGCGGTCGGGAGACTAGGAAGGGTGGATTGGGTCACCGACGATGTCGGGGACTTGCTGGGAACGACGAAGCTGACGGACTTGACGTTCGGCGAGTGGCCGGACACGTTGCGGTCGCGCTTGGCACAGATGATGGGAGGGTGATCGCGGGCAGTTCATTGGGGGCGCACCGGCCAGTTCTTGAGCGTGAATTCGGCCTGCTTGCGAACCCAAGGGTTGGGAGACTCCTTCAGGGATTCGACGCGCGCGCGGATGGCCGGATCGGCCCGCATCACCTCGTACGTCTTGGAATCCTCGGCGGGTTCTTCCGAGATGTTCTCATGTCTCGCTGCCGCAGCGGAGAGGTGCCCTCCTGCGAGCCAGACCATGCACGCCAGTTGCCGAACGGGATCCGCCGCCCGAAGATCTGCGGTCCAATCGGCGACGGTTCGCCCCACGGATGAGGGTCCGATCATGGGAACGCTCCACCTGTAGCTGTTGGCGATCGTCTCTCCTCCACCCGTCTCCACCCGGATGAGGTAAGCCCGCCGCTCATCGAAGGCGTAGAATTGCCGAATTCCCGATTCGGGATGAAACAGCGGTCGCTGGGGCTTGCCGCTCTCGGTGATGAAGGGTCCCACCGAGCTGACAAGAATCGACAAGACCGGCTGGGCGATCCACTTGTCGTCCAGCAGCTTCTCTTCCTCAAAGCGCAGTCGGTAGCCCGTGGGAAACTCATACCGGACGAGGTGGTTCCACTTGGAGTCGAACCCGTCGGCTTCGACATAGCTGACGTCCGGGACGTTGTATCCGGGGTAGATGCGAAGATAGAGCCACCCCATGGCTCCGGTGGGATACGCACGAATCCAGCGGGGTTCGGGCCAAGACCACCGTTCCTCCTGGACCGGGTGAAGCGACTTGGTAATGTTGGCGAGGTCCGTCTTATCGTGGGCGGCCAGTGTCGTGAGGTCTCGATTGACGAATCGTTCGAGTTGCGGAAACGGCTTCTGGGCGATGATCCCAGCGCATAGGAGCAAGGCGAGGGTCATGCCTTCATTATAGGGGAGCTCCACTTCTCCTCCCTCTCGTATAATGAAGGTACCAGCAAGAAAGACATGCGGATCAAGACTTGGGCAACCGCGTCACTAGAGCCATCGCCGCTATCCTTTGGATCGGATTTATCCACCTTCGCAAGACCGAGCGCGCAAAAACGAGTGAAGCCCGTGCCACGCTAGGTCGGGCGATCCGATGCGACTTTCGGCAGTACGAGCAAGTCGAGAAGTTCTTGTCTTGCGTGCAAGAGTTGCAGCGACTCCCATTTTCGGTACTCGGTGATCAAATGGCCTCCCTTGAAGGAACGTTGACTCTCGGGTGGGCTCCGGGCAGCTCCTATGGCGGCGACGGGTTCTCAGATCTAGACAAGCTCTACTTCGTGAACAGGGTGTTCTATGAGGTTCCTGAAGCCCAGCAAGGCCGTTGGCGACTAGAAGTGCTACCCGGCTACGTTTCATTGGGTGGCGGCGGCGCCCGATTCGGGCCCTTCGCGTCACCGAGCGAAGAGTTTGCCGCTTGGCAGAGCATATACCAATTGAGGAACGTACAGGATCTCATCGATCGCGGCAAAGTGAGTGAAGACCCCGGACCAAATTGAATCGCGGCAAGGACCGATGACGCCGAAATGGAACGCGATGCCATGGAAAGCACGCCCAGCGCATCAGACCCACTTCCAGCAAATTGGGCGACCACCTGGCCAACGCCTCGGGAGGTGCAACAAAACGGCTGTACACGTCACCATCCGTGATCTCGATACGACTTGGGCTGGACGTTGGCCAAATCCCCGTCTCCAAGTCGACCCGACCAAGCAGTTTCCCGTTCTGGAACTGCCGCAAGGCCGTGCGGACACGCTCCGGCGGGATTCGCCCCTCAAAGTACTTGCCCTTTATCCACACTGAGCTGTCGCTTGCGCTCCGGCCGGCCTTCCCAATCCGCCAGATGACCCGTCCACTCCTCCAAACCGCCAGTTCGAGGCTCTGGTACGGGTCGGTGACTTCGTGGCAATAGGAAACGAGGAAGACCGGCTTCTCGGGTGACCCAGAGTCGGACATCGTGCGGCCTTGGGGCGCTTCGGTACTACTCCCACCACGCGGCGATGGCCTCGACATAGGTGCCCACGCCATGGAGAAGAAGCACCGGCTTTGCGCGCTCATCGGTCTGGTAGAGAAAGGCGTGCTCGTGATATATCACGGTGCCGTGGGCATTGTCGTACGCAAAATAGCTGTAGCTTCTCGGCTGGTGGCTGACCTGCTCGGCCTTGCCGGTCGCGACGTCGAGCTTGAACACCTGCTCCGTATCGGCTCGGTAGTTCTTTGGCTCTGAGCTCAGCTTCTCGAAGAACACATACTTGCCGTCCCGAGTCCAGGCAAGGTCGGAACAGTAGACGTCCTTGGCGACGGCCTTCGAAGCGCCGGTCTCCAGATCGACGAGGTAGAGCGTCGGGTTCGAGGTGTCCGCCGTCGCCGCCAGAGTCCGTCCATTCGGAGAGACCGCGGTCCAGTAGCCCTCGACGTCCCACGGCAGCTCGAGCGCTCGACGCTTGCCCGTGGACAGATCGAGAACAAAGAAGTGCGTCGGAGCCCCCGCGCCGTCCGAGGGCTCGGTGCCGAGCTGCCGCAACAGCACCCTGTTCTCGTCAAGGAACTCGGGGGGACCATACCACCCGTCGCTTGTGACCCGCCGCACGAACTTGAGGTTGCGGTCCAGCATCACCACGTCGGTAGGAACCGCACCGTCTGCTCGCTCGCCCTCGTAGCGGCCATCCCGATCCCGATGGTGGTTGCCGTAGATGTGAAGCGACAACGCCCGTTCGCCGTCCGCGCTCCAACAGAGCGGAGGCCCGTAGTCCAGACGGCGCGTCCCCCCGGTCTTCAGCTCGTAGGCCATCGCCTCGGAGTCGGTGCCGGGCCCGCGCGGCTGAGCCGAATAGAACAGAAACCGGCCGTCTGGGCTCCAGTCAATCGCTGACCAGTCCGGTACCGCAACCAACCGCCTAGGGCGATCGAGGGTTTCATCGAAGAGCCAGAGGTCCCCGCTCGCCTGATACGCCAGGAATTTCCCATCGGGCGACCACTTGGGAGGCGTCGAGCCCGAAGCGAACGTCACGGGTTGATGCGAGGGACGATGGATCGTCAGCATCCACCTACGGTCTCCAGTCTGCTCGAGGATCGCCAGCTTGGCCGGAGTGTGCGGAGTTACGCCAAAGGCCTGGTCTGCGCCGCCGGCGACCGCCTCCCTCCGCTTGAGAGGACTCGTCAAGACGGAGGCTTTTCCGCCAGGCGATTTGATGATCTTGTCGTTACTCGTAAGGAAGACCTGGACCGCTCCGAGTGTCACCTGGTCACCCTTTTCAGACACCTCATAGTGCGCCTGCTCGCAGACCATGCCCGTGTCGGTGGACGGACGCGCGATCCCGAGGACCCCGTTTGCGGTTCCCCACTGCGTGACCTTGAACGTCGAATCGCCTTCCTCCCCCTCAGCGAGGAGTTGGCCCGCTCCGTCGGCGTTGAACTCGAGGATCATCTCAAGCCCGCCAACCTGCTTCCACTGGCCGACCAGCCGGGCATCTCGTCCAGCGGGAATTGGATTTGGCTCTCCGCCGCCGCAGCCAAACGCGAGGAAGGCCAAGCAAACCAGAGCACCCATCCTTCTTGGCGAAGGCATATCAGATTATCCGCCAGAACAGCGCCATCACCACGATCACACGGGTTCGGGCCCTCATGCGAACACATCGGGGATGTGACGTAGAATGAAGTTGTTTCGATAGTGACCCTTGAGGCAAAGGTGGCCATTCTGAGTCGAATGAGAACGCTTTCGATTTGCGCCATGTGTGTGGGCGCGCTCGCGACTTCGAACCTGGCTCGATCCCAAGACTTCAGTCAGAGTGAGGTCGAGTCCCTGATGCGCAGCCAGAACTGGGCGCAGGCTCGGCTGAAACTTCAGCGGTCGGGAAGCAAGTCTGTTGTGCACATCGTGCGCGTCATGGACGGCGATCGCAAACTGCAGGAAAGGGGTATGGAAGTGATCGAGCTTCTGGGTCCCCAGGCCGTGCCCGCGCTCCTTCAGTGCCTTGAGGATGAGGGGGATCCCTACGGAGCCGCCTACTATGGTCTCAGGGTGCTTGATGGTCGCTCCCTGCTCCCCATGCTTTCCGGTTCCAAAGGCAAAGCCTGGCCTGTCAGAATGGCAGCCTTGGTCGGTGCCGCCTACTGCGCACTGCACGGCGGGCTACCACCAAGCGATGCACCGAGGGTGCTGTCCCACCTGAGGGAGCTGGCATCGCACCCGGATCCCAATTCCGCCCACACGATGGGCCGGCGAATCCTGGGTTGGCTTGGGCCTGTTGCGATGCCGACCATCACCGCAATGGCGAGTTCCTCAATTGTAGAAGAACGCCGGGCAGCCTCGGTGGCGTGCGTGCGCGCTATCGAGTTGCACAATCCGTTCTTTACGCTCACCAATGAAGAGATTGAGCAGCAGCGAGTCTACACGGGCATGCTTCGGAGGGCGCTTAAGGACGCGGATGCAAGTGTGCGTGCCACGTCGTGTTACGGGTTGAGCAACAGCGTGGATGGCAAGGAGGCTTCGCCGCTGTTCGCACAACGGCTTGACGATCCTAGCGCGATCGTGCGAGCCAATGCCCTAGCCGCGATGGCACGGGTGAAGGGAAAGGGGTATGTCCAAGCCGCAACGAGACTAAAGGGTGACCCGGACCAAGAGGTGAGACGGGTGGCCTACGTGATCCTTCACCAACATCGTAGGGGCAGTGGACCGAGTCCGTAACAAGCAACGATGAACGACCTTGGAATGACCTCATCCGATGGGATCGCACCGATCCTCCAGACGATCCAATGACTCACGCAGAAGCATTCGAGACTCTCGGCCTGCAAGCCGGCGCAAACGAGTCGGAGATTCGTCAGGCGTACCGGGACCTTGCTCAGGTCTGGCATCCAGACCGCTTCCAACACAGCGAGCGCCTCCAAGCGAAGGCTTCGGAACGGTTCAAGGCGATTTCGCTCGCCTATGAGTTGATTCGGGAGAGCGGATGGTGTTCGCCCCCAGCCAAGGGCGAGACCTTCTTCTCCGACCGCACCGATCCCGGCCCACAGGCGCCAGAAGCGGAAGTCGGGGAAACCGAGAATCGGGACGAGGAAAGCACAGATGCTGCGCCGGAGGGTTCCGATTCTCCACAAGCTGAGGCCGATCACAAGCAGTCCAGCAGGCCTGAAAAGCGACAAGTTCAAGTTGCCCAGATCATCCTTGCAGCCGTAGCTTGTTGCGCCTTGGTGGTCGCGCTGAGCAGCTTGCGCGGTACCCCGGACAGCACATCGAGACGGCCAAATACATCCCAAGGTGCGACGCCCAATGCGCCAGCGACGAGCCCCGACGATGCCATCGAAAGTGCTCAAGACGCCACCCTGGCTCCAGTGACGCCCGGTGAGGAGGGGCCTGCTGGGAGTGTTCGTGTATTAGGAAGACTCGGCCAGGCTCTCGAGCCAGTCTCCATATTTGCAAACGCCGACAAGAACTCGCCTGTGTATTACCAAGCCAAGAAGTTCGAGTACCTGGTCATCCAAGACTTCAAATTCCCTCAATGGCGCAAGGTGCTCCTACAGAACGGCAAGTTCGGCTACGTCCCCAGCGAGCTGGTAGCGGCGCTTCCCTACGAGGTCACCATGGACCGCACCTCGCCTCGTATGGGACTCTCGTCGCGATCGGCGGCGGCTTCGGCTGTCGCCAACCAGTCGCTCCGCTACACGGGCACGCCATACAAGGCCGGCGGAAACGACCTGGACCGCGGCGTGGACAGTTCCGGGTTTGTGAAGCTGCTGTTCAGGCAGGTCGGCGTTGATCTCCCGCGGACTGCCGCCGAGCAGGTCAAAGTCGGCGAACCTGTCACCAAGCTCGAGGACCTGGAGCCCGGCGATCGACTTTACTTCTGGGATGCCAAGAGTGGCAACGTTGGCCACACCGGCATCTACGTCGGCAATGGCTACTTCTCCCACGCGAGCGAGACAAAACGTGAAGTGTGCCAAGACTACTTAGGCGACAAGAAGTGGCTCGAGACCCTCGTCGCGGCAAGGCGATGATTGGGAGTCTACTTGGCCAGAAGTTCTGACGGCATCACTCGCCAAGGCAGGCGAGTGCCGTCCAACCGCGTCCCCCACCTTATCCCAGATTGACCACCGTTTCGTAAGAATAGTCGAGCGCCGTCTTCGTACCGGGCGCGACCGTGATCTTCCACTCGAGGGTGTTGCTCGCATTGGGGCTCGTGCGCTGGACGACGGTGTTCTTCACCGATCCTCCGCTTCCCACCGACAACACTTTCCCCTCGACCGTTCTGGTCACGCGCACCTCCGCCGGCTCCTTCCTCAGATTCTCGAGACTCAGCGTGCCGCCGAGGGTGATTGCGAGGAAGTTTTGATCTCCTATCTTGTACGGATCGCCGCGCTTGACTTCCTTCTCGACCCGCTCGACCTTGAGGCCGATCCCCTGGGCCAGCCGGAGCTCCGCTTTGCCACCCTTGGCGGTGTACTCGATGCGCTCTTGTCCAACCGGCCTGGCGTCTTCGACGACGAACACGGGCCCTGCCGTGAGCGGCTGTGTCGAGTTGTTCTCAAGCGTCAGCAGGTAGGTCACCCGATCGCCGTCGGCGTCCCACTCGAAGAGCGGACTTACGGGTATGTCGATCTCGAAGATCGTGGCCATCGCGCGCTCTCCAGGCCGAAGCGAGAAGTCGGGTTTGGAGTAGTACTGCAACTCGCCCGACTCCGACGACGAGAGCGGCTGCAAGCCGCCGCCGAGACCTCCTCCGCCCCGCGGGCCCCGGGACAACGCACCGGACTTCTCCGCGTCGGCGGCCTTCGACTCGCCCGAGCGCGCAAGGGCCCCGGGCCGGTTGCCGGCGAACACCGTGCCGCTGATGTACCCGGCGAGCAGATCATCCAGCGAGCCACGGTTGACCATGACCGGGGCTCCCACGACGAACACCACGTCCGTTCCCTTCAGCTCCTCGTCCAGTCCCAGCAGTGTCCCCCGCAGAGTCAACCGCCCGCGCTTGCCCGGGAGCATCTCGAGGACGTACGAGGGTTCCCAATGCACTCCCTCTTGCACGTAGGCGAGGCGGACGCCCGCCTTGCCGTCCGGCTGCTGCGTTCGCACTTTGATCCGAACAGGGAAGTTCGCCAACGCCACGGAGTCGACCCGTGCGTACTCCAAGGCCGTGTACGAGCCGTCGTCACCCTTGAGGAGCATCATCTGGTCGAGTACCGCCGTCAACTGGCCCTCGGTCTTACGCGCTTCGGACAGGACTCGAAGTCTTAGGCCGACCTTGTCCGACAACGCGCGCTTGAGGTCCGTAGGCCCGTCGAATTCGACGAGGTTGTCATTCGTCGTGACGACCGTGTCGATTCGGTCGGCGGGGTTTGTGGGATAGACCCACAGCGTGCCACTCAGCGCCCGGGGGACCAGATTGGTGGTCGCCCACCCGGCCTGCAGTTTGGCGGTGCCTTCGCGGAGGTAGAAGCCGAACCCGTCCCGAAACACCACCAACGTTTGGAGACGGGTCGTAAATGCGTACCCCTCAAGTTGGGGCGCTTGGGGGACTGTGCCCACGACGAAAGCCGCAATCAAACTCAGCATCACCACTCCTCCCGAGGCGTTGGCCTCATAGGATCGGACGAAGGAGAGGACGCAAAGGCACGGCCAGGTCGAGCCTTGCGCGATCGGAACCAACCGATCGTGCTCGGGCTCGTGAACGGCAGCGAGTCGTTCTCTCCGCTCCGACCCGGTCCTGCATCGAGCAAACGAGGCGGCTCTCAAGATCACGCCGGCCTCCGGACAATTGCATGATTCCAAAAGTCATGCTAGAGTGCAACGGTGAGACTTCTGATCGTGCTGCTGCCCCTTTTGTTGGGCCGATCGCAGGGTGTTGCGCCTGCCAACTCCAAGGAGCTGGATCCGAAGACGCGCCCCTTCCTCGAACTGACCCCGTTCAAGAAGCTCCCGTGCGTCACGGTCAGCGAGTATCGAATCCCGCCGCCCGACGGCGACAATCACGCGGTGCGGGTGTACCGCTTCACTTACCCGGCGAAGTTCGAAGCAGAGGTGAAGCGATGGAGGCAGCTGTTTCCCTCAAAGGAAGGCTGGACGGTGGATGAGTCGACGCCGACGTCCGTGATCATGTCGCGCAAGGTGAAGCACCCCAAGATCAAGGAGCAGGCGTTGCTCATGTACAGCGGCCGCTTCGTGTTCGACGCCAGCGTGCGCGCCCGGACACGGGTCGTGCCCTCGACGAACTATGTGCGCGTGTCCTTCAATGAAGTGATGAAGGAGTAAGGGTCGGCGACGGCTCGCACTGGGTGGATCGGGTGAAGGTCACCGAACCCTGTTCCACTTCACGCCGAGCACCGGCTGATGGTCGCGAGGTTCCAACCCGATTACGACGCTACCCCATTCCCGTTTCCAGACATAGGCGCCCGGCGTCTCGCCAGGTCGAGCCTTGCGCGATCGGAACCAACCGACCCTGAGTCCCTCGCCCGGTTCGCCGAACTCGCGCTCGCCGTAGTCCAGCATTGCCCGCATTCGACTGTGCGCCGTCGGGCCGTCACTGCCATCGAGACCCAGGTATCCCAAGTGACCGCCATAGAAATGGGGGGTCGGCCATGGAGACCATCCAAACGGCGTCCAAGCGTAGGCGTGCCACCGCCACCAGGATTCGTTCCCCAGCGAGCTGTTCGGCTCGAAGGGCGATACCATCGCGATCTCGTCCGGCGTCATGCCTGGACGCAGGCGCAACACGATGGGATCGGCGTTTGGCAGGAGTGGGAACGGCAATCCTGCAGGGCCACCGGTGCCCTCGAGATCGCCAACCAAGGGGCCATGGAGACGCTTGAGGTGGAAGGGAACGAGCACGAGCTCCACCTCCCCTGTTTCAGCGTCGATCATGTGAGCGGGGCGTTCCACGTGTGACGATGGCGTCCGGACATAGGGACCACCTCCTTCTGGGCCGGCGACGCGACCAACACGATGTGCAACGCGAGGCGCACCCTTGTCCGAGCGCTTGCCTCATCGTACCGCGCAGGTGGGCATGGCAGAATCCCCGTACAATGAAGGCATGGCTTTGTTGCTGGTGGCCTGCGTCCTGTTGCAGAGCCTTGCTCCATCGACGTACGACCCGAACCTCGATCGCGTGATCCCCGAACGCACGGGCACCAACGGATACGAGGAGTACGTCGACGCCGCGATCCTGTGGCAGCAGCAGGTCCGAGAGTACGACGCGTTCGTGCGTGCGTTTGAGCGAGGGGAAACGCTTCCGCCACGACCCGACGGCATCCCCGAGGGGGCGGATGTCGCCGCGATGCTCCGCATCGAATTGAACGTCGCGGGACCGGCCCTCGCCAAGCTTCGGGCGGGCAATGCCAAGGCTGTCCGCTACCCGAAGGCCATCAGCCTGACCACCTTGTTCCCCGAGGCGGCACCGCTCAAGCAACTCGTGCAGTTCATGGCCCGTGCCGCCGAAGCCGAAGTCGAAGCCGGCTCGTCCGAGCAGGCGGCCGGACTGCTCGCCGATGGGCTGACGTTCGCCCGGAAGTTCGCCTGCGGAGGATTGATCATTCAGATGGTCGCTTTTGCATGCGAGCGGACACTTCTCGATTCGTTTCGGAGGATCGAGGCGAAATTGCCCGCCCCAACCTTGGCGCGCTTCGAGCAGATCCCTCCCCTGCCCTCGCCCGTTCCGGCACTCGAAGTTGCGCGGCGCGGAGTGCGCGAGACGTTCGACGCGCTTCTCGACAACCCGGAAGAGCTGAAGGAGTTCCTGGATCCGAAGGTCTGGCCCAAAGTCCAAGCAACGGTCGCGGACCTGACGGCGACCCGGCGCGACCAGATCTACCGCCGTTACTTCCTGCGTCTCGAAACGCCATTCGTCGACGCGATTCGACAGTGCGGCCAGCCGGAGATCCGGTGGCTCGAGCCGATTGATGAGGGACCGGTCCTTGGGGACCCGCCGAAGCGGGACTTGACCTCCGACGAGCTTGGGGTCATGCTCCCGGTGCTGCGGGCTTACTCGATACTCGGGGTTGACGACATTTATCTGGATGGCTACCTTGCGGCCTCGTTCGGCCTTCAGGTCGAGGATCGGTTGTTCCGAATCCACCTGGCGATTCTCAAATACCGTGCCGAGCATGGCGGGTGGCCTGGTTCGCTGAAGGCCGTTCCGGGCATCGCGACGGTGGATCCTTGCGCCAACACGCCGTACCGCTACGAGGTTCTCGGAGACGCGTTTCGCCTCGTGTGCGACACGCCGCGCGGCCCTTTGGAGCTGGGCACGCGCATGAGCCTGGTGCACAGTCCGGCCAAAACGACGACCGTGCCGCGATATCCTTCATCAGACGACATTGGACGGTGGGGGCTGTCTGTCATGGCCGCAGAACCACAGGGAACTCGGTGATCGGTAACCGCAGAAGGTCGTCCGGGCTGCTCACCCTGGCGACATCGGCCATCGCCCCATGGGCGTGTGCCCTCGTGATCGGCCTTGGCGTCCTGTGGTAGAACTCCCCACGATCCGGGAATGAAGCGTTCGCGATGGCGAGCGCGAGGAGCAATGCCAACATGAGGGAATGATACGACCGATCGGGCAAGTCCTACCAGACTTGGCCCATTCCCATCAGGATTGAGCGGAACGCAGAGAGCAACCCCCAAGGCCCAAGGCCCAAGGCCCAAGGCCCAAAGACGAAGGACCAAAAACCAAGGACGAATCGGCTCTTGATCGTTTGTGGGGGCAAGGCCACCTCTTGGCTGATAAAACTAGCTTGAGGTGAAAGTCTTGATCAGTTCAGAGGCTTTGGTCGGCCTGCCCGGCTATGAGGTTACCGGGATCGAGGAGTCGGAGGGTTTCGTTCGCATCAGCGCCCGTCATCCCGGTTCTGCGAGGTGTCCGCATTGCGACGGCGCAAACCTGAGGCTGAAGGAGCGGCGCGTGCGCAGGGTTCGCCACGAGAGCCACGGCAGCCGCCGGTGCATGCTGTGTCTCGATGCCCACAAGTGGTGCTGCCGGTGTTGTGGCAAGACGTTCTGGCAGCGTTTCCCCGGGCTTCTGCCCAGACGGCGCGCGACGGAGCCCTTTCGGCGATCGGTGTCCGAGCGGCACTGGGACGGGATCAGCAGAGCCCGGCTGAGCGAGCGCGAGAGGATCGGTAGCGCGACGGTCGAGCGCTGGTACCTCGACTATTTGAACCGCCTGGCCTCGGAGCGGAAGAACGCGTCCTGTCCCAGGGTCCTGGGGATCGACGAGCACTTCTTCACCCGCCGACGAGGCTATGCGACCACCTTTTGCGACCTGGCCAGGAAGAGGGTGTTCGATGTGGTGCTGGGCCGCAGCGAAGCCTCGCTGCAGGGGTATCTGTCCCACCTCAAGGGCAAGGAAAGGGTCCAGGTGGTCTGCATCGACCTGTCTCCCAGTTACCGGGCTCTGGTGAGGAAGCACTTCCCCAACGCGCGCATCGTGGCCGATCGGTTTCACGTCGTCCGGCTCGTCAACCAGCGCTTCCTCGAATGCTGGAAGCTCCTCGACCCGCTGGGATGCCGCAACCGTGGGCTCCTCTCGCTGATGCGGCGGCATGAGAGCCGTCTGAGCCCCGAACAGGCCCTCAAGCTCTCCTCCTATCTGGAGGCCAGGCTCGCACTCAAGGAGATCTACCGGTTCAAGCAGCAGCTTGTCGAGCTCCTTTGCATCAAGAGCCGCAACAAGAGCCAGTGCTATCCGCTCGTGGCCCGGCTGCTCGAGTGCATTCGCGAGCTCAAGGAGTGCAAGCTCCCGCCGCTGGTCTCTCTGGGAGAAACCCTCGAATCATGGGCCGAGGAGATCGTCACCATGTGGAGATTCACCAGGAACAACGCCGTCACCGAGGGCTTTCACAACAAGATGGAAGCCCTCTCGAGACAGGCGTACGGCTTCCGCAACTTCGAACACTACCGACTCCGAGTGAGGGTAATGTGCGCCTGATATCGGTCGGAGGGCCAAGTGCCCCCATAAATGGCGTAGAGCCCGAC